>NZ_BCPO01000186.1:0-32392 GCF_016586105.1 Burkholderia sp. E168m15 | reverse complement strand
CCAACAGCACTGCTTCCCTTCCTCCCGCGCCGCGTTTCCGTTAGCGCGAAAGAGGCGTGATTTTATGCACCTCCCGCCGTGAGCGCAAGGGGTTTCGCAAAAAATATAAGGCGCCGCACGCTGCCGCGTGCGGCGCCTTATATAGAAGCAGCCGAATCGTCAGGAACGTGCGCGCACCTGACGCGCGACGATCTCCATATAGTGATCGAGATCCGGTGTCGCCTTGCCTTCCTCCTTCGCCGTATCGTCCCAGCGGCGCAGGCGCAACGCATCCTCCGCGAACGGGCGCCGCAGGAACGCCGCCGTCTCCTCTTCACTGAAGACGCCGCCCTGCAACGCCAGACTGCGCACCGAGTCCGGCGACAGGCTCTCAAAGTAGCCGGCATCCGTGCGGCACAGGCAGCGCTTCGCGTCGACATGCAGCCGGATCGGCTCCAGCACCGCGTCGGAAAACAACGGACGCAGGAATGGCAGCACGTAATACTGATGCAGATCGTCGATCCCGCGCGCGCTCGGCGTGTCGCCCTGACGGTTCAGCAGATGGCCGAGGTCATGCAGGAACGCCGCCGCGACCAGCGCTTCGTCCACCCCGGACTCCTCCGCCAGCAAGCCGCTCTGCAATGCATGCTCCAGCTGCGTGACCGGTTCGCCGCTATAGGCCACATGGCCATGCTCGCGATACAGCCCGTGGATCTCTTCCACCGTCAACGCCATCCACTCACTCCCAAGGCAGCGAAAACGTCTTCAGGTTCGTGAAGCTCTTCATCGCCTCCTGGACGCCTTCCTTGTAACCGAGCCCCGAATCCTTGATCCCGCCGAACGGCGACAGTTCGATCCGGTATCCCGGCACTTCCCACACGTTCACCGTGCCGACCTTCAGCTCGTTCACGAACCGTACGACCGCCGCCGTACTGTCCGTACAGACACCCGACGACAGCCCGAACGCCGTGCCGTTGCTGATCCGGATCGCGTCTTCGATCGTATCGAATGCGATGACGGGCGACACAGGGCCGAAGGTCTCCTCGCGCACGATCGTCATCGACGGATCGACGTTGTCGAGCACGGTCGGCGCATACAGCGCGCCGCGCCGCACGTTGCCGGTCAGCAGGCGCGCGCCCTGCGCGACCGCCTCGTTCACCCGTACCTCGAACAGCCGCGCCGCCGTCTCGTCGATCACCGTGCCCATTTCGTTCGCGGGATCGAACGGATCGCCGTATTTCCATGCGCGCGTCTTCTCGACGAGCAATTCGGTGAACGCGGGCGCGATCGAGCGCTGCACCAGCATCCGCTTGACGGCCGTACAGCGCTGGCCCGAATTCCGGTACGAGCCGAGCACCGCCAGCGATGCCGCGCGGTCGAGATCGGCATCGGCCAGGACGATCAGCGGATCGTTGCCGCCCAGCTCCAGCACGATGCGTCGATAGCCGGCCCGCGCGGCAATCGCCTTGCCGATCGCGACGCCGCCCGTGAAGGTAATCAGCGACGCATGCGGATGCGTGACGAGCTCGTCCGCGATCTCGGCCGGGTTGCCGGTCAGCACCTGCAGCATCGGTTCCGGCAGCCCGGCTTCATACAGCAAGTCGGCCAGATAGAACGCCGACAGCGGCACCTTCTCCGACGGTTTCACGATCACGCGATTGTTGGTCGCGATCGCCGGCGCGATCTTGTGCGCGACCTGGTTCATCGGATGATTGAACGGCGTGATCGCGACGATCACACCGTCGAGCGGCTGGCGCTGCGAGAACACGCGCCGCGCCTTGCCGTGGGGCGTCAGGTCGCACGAGAAACTCTGCGCGTCGTCGCGCAGCGCCTCGGCCGCCGCGAACTTCAGCACGTCGGCCACACGGCCGATCTCGTAGCGCGAATCCTGTTTCGACAGCCCCGACTCGAGCGTGATCAGGTCGGACGCTTCCTCGGTGCGCTCGCGCA
The DNA here is from genome assembly GCF_016586105.1 of Burkholderia sp. E168m15. Taxonomy (NCBI): domain Bacteria; kingdom Pseudomonadati; phylum Pseudomonadota; class Betaproteobacteria; order Burkholderiales; family Burkholderiaceae; genus Burkholderia; species Burkholderia sp. E168m15. The sequence continues at coordinate 30,463 of NZ_BCPO01000186.1, read as the reverse complement.
GCAGCGCGGCCGCACGTTCGAGAATCTGCGAGCGCGCGTAGCGCGTAAGCGTCGGCCGGTAGGCCATCGCGTAATCGAACGCCGCGCGCACGTCGTCGACGCTGGCGAGCGGCGCGGTGCCGACGCGCGTGCCCGTGTACGGGTCCGTGACGTCGAGCGTGCGCTCGCGCATCGCGTGCGTGCCGCACCAGCGCAACGCCTCGGCACGAAACGACGGATGATCCTGCCGCGGATGAGCCATCATGTCGCGATCCGGTTCAACACGAAATCGAACACGTCGAAGTTGCGCGGGCGACGTGCGGGATCGTCCCGCTCGATACGGCGATTGAACAGCAGCGGCACTTCCTGCTCGGATACGCCGCCATGCGAACGCAACGGCACCGTGAGCCCCGACAGGTCGTGTTCGCGCTCGCGGGTACCGAGCGTCATGTCGCGGCGGCCGATCACGACGAGATCGCCGATCCGGTCGGCCGGCAGTTCGAAGCGAGCGGCGGCTTCCGCGTTGTCGAGCACGAGCTCGACGCCGTCGAGTCCGCCGACGCGCCACATCGCCTCGGCCCGGTCGACGCCCGGCGCCAGGTAGATCGTCGCGAACGAACCGAGCGCACCGTGATGCACGACGTACGGATCGGTAATCGGCAGGATCACGCGCGCAGCCTGCGTGCCGTACCAGCCGTCGAAGGCATCCTGCAGATAGATCACGTTCGGCCGGCCCGTCGCCGGATCGTGCTTCGCGTTCATCCCGTGGTCGGCCGTGAGGCCGATCGCCCAGCCAAGCGCGTCGAGCTGCGCAAGGTAACCGTCCATCATCGCGTAGAACGCGTTCGCGCCGGCACTGCCCGGCTCGCACTTGTGCTGCACGTAGTCGGTGGTCGACAGGTACATCAGGTCGACCTGCCGCGTCTGCGCGAGCCGGACGCCGGCCGCGAACACGAATTCGGACAACGCCGCGCTGTACACGTCCGGCGACGGCAGGCCGACCCAGTCGAGCACGTCGACGATGCCGTTTTCCGCGAGATTGGCCTGCGCGGCCTTCTCGGCCGAAAAGCAGATGCCGTTCAATTGCCAGCCGAGCAGTCGGCGCAGCTTGTCCTTCGCGGTGACGACGGCCACCCGCGCGCCGGCGTCGGACGCCGCCGCGAGCAGCGTGCCGGCCCGCAGGTAGGCCGGATCGTTCATCATGACTTCGGCGCCGCGCCCGCCGTCAGCGGCCGGGTCCCAGAAATAGTTGCCGCAGATGCCGTGAACCGACGGCGGCACGCCGCAGACGATCGACAGATTGTTCGGGTTGGTGAAGGTCGGCACGACGCAATCCGCACGCCACGCGGTGCCTTCCGCGATCGTCCGGCCGATGAACGGCGCGACGCCGGCTTCCACCGCGCATTCGAGATAGTCGTACTCGCAGCCGTCGACACAGATGACGACGGTCGGGTCCACCGGCAACCGGTAGCGCCGGCCGTTGACGTCGATCGAGCGTCCCGCGAGATCCGACGAACCCTTGCCGGCGGCCGGTTGCTCGCCGGGGAGCCGCAACGCGAACGCGGCGTTCATGATGCCGCCCGCTTGCCGCGCGGCACGCGTGCGGCGATCAGCAGCAGCGCCGCGAGCGACGCGCCGAGCATCAGCAGCGACAGCGCCGACGCCGGCAGGTAATAGCCGCGCTCCACCTGGCCGATCACGACGATCGGCACGGTCGCGAAGCCGGGCGGATACACCGTCAGCGTTGCGCCGAGCTCGCCGAGCGACAGCGCGAAGCCGAGCGCGAGGCTCGCGCGCAGCGCCGGCACGAGCTGCGGCAGCAGCACGCGGCGCAACACCATCGCGGGCGGCGCACCGAGGCTCGCCGCGGCTTCGCGCAGCACGGTCAGTTCCGGGCGCAGCGCGGCGGCCGCGCAGCGATAGCAGAACGGCAGAATCAGCGCGAGCTGCACCAGCACGACGATCGCCGCCGAGCTCGACAGGTCGAGCGGCTTCTGGTGATACGCGATCAGCACCGCGAGCCCGAGCACGACGCTCGGCACGCCGTTCGGCACCATCACGAGCGCGTCGACGAGCGCGCCCAAGCCGCGCCGGTCGCGCCCTTCGAGCGCGAGCGCCAGCCACAGCCCGAGGATTGTGCCGAGCGCCGATACGCCAAAGCCGATTTCGAGGCTGGTCAGCAGCGCGTCGTATTCCGGCGAGCCGAGCCGCTCGAACCAGCGCAGGCTGTAGCCGGCCGGCAGAATCGTGCCCGACCATTGCGTCGACACGCTCGACAGCGCGACGACGACGACCGGCAGCACGAACAGCCAGAAGCACGCGAATGCGGCCAGCGCGAGCGCGGCCCGCGACGCATGCTTGAGCAGCGCGTCGGTCCAGCCGAGCGGGTGACGCGGCACGGCTTGCCCGATACGGAATTCAGCGGACATCGTTCCCTCCCGTCGCACGCCGGTTCACCCGGCGATAAACCGCATACAGCGCCAGCGATAGCGACAACATCACGACCGCGCCGGCCGACGCGGTCGGCAGGTCGAGATCGACGGTCGCGCTGCTGTAGATCGCGACCGGCAGCGTGACGAGCCGCGCGCTGCCGAGCACGAGCAGGATGCCGAACTCGTTCAGCGTCAGCAGAAAGCACAGCACGGTGCCGGCGGCGATGCCCGGCCATGCGATCGGCAGCACGACGCGGCGCGCGAGCATCCAGCCGGGCGCGCCGAGGCTGCGCGCGGCTTCGATCAGCCGCAGGTCCAGCGTCGCAAACGACGCGAGCGTCGGCCGCACGACGAACGGCGTGTAGAACACGGTCTGCGCGAGAATCACGCCGCCGATGCCGAACAGGAAATCGAGCGGCGGGTTCTCGAGATGGAACAGGTGCTGCAGCGCGATGCTGATCGAGCCCTGCGAGCCGTACAGGAAGATCAGCGTGAACGCGACGAGGAACGACGGAAACGCGACGTACAGCTCCAGGAAGCGCGTGACGAGCGACGCGCCCGGGAACGGCCGGAAGAACAGCAGCGCGGCCAGCAGCACGCCGAGCACCGACGCGGTGCCGGCGCTCGCGAACAGCACGCCGAGCGTCGTCAGCAGCACGTTGCGCGTGTCGGGATTGCCGAAGAAGGTCCGGTACGCGGCGAAACTCAACCCGTGATCGCCCGTCACGCTCAGCAGCACGAGCCGCACCAGCGGATAGACGACGAGCGGGCCGAGCACGACGATCGCGAGCGCGGCCAGGTGCAGGTCGCCGATGCGCCTGCGGCGTCGCGCGGCAGCGGCGTGTGCCGCGGCCGACGCGAGCACGTGCGGCGGCAGGCCGGCTTCAGGGCTCGATAAGGACGACATCGTCTGCCTCGCAATGCAGGGACACGCGCGCACCGCGCTCGGGGGCCGCGCCGCGGCCGCGTTGCATCGTGACGCGCACGGGCTCGTCGGGCGCCGCGTCGATCACGACCGCGATCGACAGATCCGCGCCCTGCCATTCGACCGACGACACGGTGCCGTGCAGGCCGCCCGCCGCGGGCGGCATCACGGTGAGGCGCTCGGGGCGCACGCACGCGACCTTGCCGCGCACCTCGTGGCGCGGATCGCCGAGCGGAAAGATCACGTGCGGCGGCAGCAGGTTCGCCGGGCCGAGATAGCGCGCGACGTAGCCGTCCCGCGGCGCGTCGTACAACTGTTGCGGCGTGCCGAGCTGCGCGATGTGGCCGTCGCGCATCAACAGCGCGCGGTCGGACAGCACGAGCGCATCGTCGCGGTCGTGCGTCACGCAGACGACGGTCAGGTTCGGCAGGCGCTCGTGCAGCGCCTTCAGTTCGCTGCGCACCGACGCGCGCAGGTTGGCGTCGAGCGCCGACAGCGGCTCGTCGAGCAGCAGCACGTCGGGCTCGATCACGAGCGCGCGGGCCAGCGCGACGCGTTGCTGCATCCCGCCCGACAGTTGCGCCGGCAGATGGTGGCCGGCATCGCCGAGCTGCACGAGCTTGAGCGCATCGGCGACGCGGCGCGTCACTTCCGACGACGCCATGCCGCGTGCGCGCAGCCCGAATGCGACGTTCTCGAACACCGACAGGTGCGGAAACAGCGCGTAATTCTGGAACAGCAGACCGAGATTGCGCTTGTGCGGCGGCGCATGGGTCAGGTCGCGTCCGGCCACGGTCAGCGTGCCGGTCAGGCCGTCGGCCTTCACGAACCCGGCGATGAAGCGCAGCAGCGTGGTCTTGCCGCAGCCGCTCTTGCCGAGCACGGTCAGAAATTCACCGGCGCCGATCGACAGCGACAGATCTTCCAGCACCGTGCGTGCGCCGTAGCGCACGCTCAGATGCTCGATCTGCACGCCGCCCGGCGCGCCGGACCGCAGCGTCGCGTGCGGTTCGGCGGCGCCGAATGCGCCGGGATGGGTCAGGGTGGTGTCCACCGGGTTCATCCTCTTGCTCGCTGATACAGGCGGCGTGCGCCGGTCACTTCGGCTTGACGACGTCGAGCTGCTTGCCCGAGCTGCCGATCACGTCCTTCTTCCAGCGCTCGATCCATTCCGGCTTCTTCGCCATCACCTGGGTCCAGTCGACCGGAATCAGCTTCACGCCCGCGATCGCCTTCTTGACCGCTTCGCCGTTCTTGCCGGCCAGCGGCACGTCGGTGCGGCCCGGGATGCCGTACATGTCCGGCACCTTCGACTGCACTTCCGTCGACATCAGGTAGTCGATCAGCTTCCTGCCGGCGTCCTGGTTCGGGCCGCTCTTGATCAGGCCGATGCCGTACGGGAGCTGAAACGTGGTCGGCTGGTCGCCGGCCTTCGCGGCCAGGAAGATCGGCTTGACGGACAGCGCGCCGTGTTCGGCGTCGTCGAGATCCATCTGCAGGTCGCCGTTCGCGACGCTGATCTCGTTACGCGACAGCAGCACGTTCAGGTAGCCCGTACCCTTCGTGTGGAACTTCACGCTCTGCGACAGCTTCGCGAGGTAGTCGAACGCCTTGTCCTCGCCCATCAGCGACGTCGTCAGGATCAGCACGGCCATCCCGTCGCCGGCCGTGGCCGGGTTCGAGTACGCGACCTTGCCGGCATAGCTGGGCGACAACAGGTCGGCAAACGTCTTCGGCTGGTTCTTCACGACGTCCGGGTTGATCGCGAACGAGAAGTAGTTGTTCACGAAGGTCGCCCACGTGCCGTCCTCGGCCTTCGCAATGGCCGGCACGTTCTTGTAGTTCACGCTCTGGTACGGCTGCAGCAGACCCATCTGGCCGGCTTGCTGGATGAACGGCGGCAACGTGACGATCACGTCGGCCTTCGGGGAATTCTTCTCGATGTTCGCGCGGTTCACCACCTCGCCGCTGCCCGCCGTCACGATATTGACCTTCACGCCTTCCTTCTTCTCGAAAGCCGGCAGCACATCGCGATAGAGGTTCTCGAGGCCGTCCGCCGTGTACAGCACGACCGCGTTCGCCGCATGCGCCGGCATCGCGGCGCCTTGCAGCAGACCGGCGGCGCAGGCGGCCAGCGCGAGCTTGCGGAACGCGCCGGCGGCGGCGCGCGAGGGTTTCTGCAGTGTCATCTCACTTCTCCGTAGGCGGAACACCAAACGGCCGGGGCACGATCCGGCTCTCCTGTTATCTCCGGGCAGGCCGCTGGACGCCCCGCCGCGCTACCGCGCTCAGGCTGGGTGTCGCGCGGCAACCGAAGGATCACAGCGTTCGATGACAAAGCCGTGACGAATGCCACAATTTCCAAAAAATGACACATTTTGCCACTATCATGCAAGTCATTCAGACATGACGTCCGCTGTTTCGTCCGCCCTTGCTGGAGATAAAAACCATGCCCGCCCCGATCCTGCTCACGCCCGGCCCGCTCACCACGTCCGCCACAACACGCCACGCAATGCAACATGACTGGGGGTCGTGGGACGCTGCTTTCAATCAGTTGACGGCCAGCGTCTGCGCGGATCTCGTCGCCATTGCGCATGGCGGAGACGAGTACGTGTGCGTGCCGATGCAGGGCAGCGGCACGTTCTCGGTCGAAGCCGCGCTCGGCACGCTGGTGCCGCGCGACGGCGTCGTGCTGGTGCCCGACAACGGCGCGTATTGCGCGCGCATCCTGAAGATTCTCGGCCGGCTCGGCATCGACGCGATCGCGTTGCCGTTCGGCGAGGACGCGGCCGTCGACGCGGCGGCCGTCGAGGCCGCGTTCGCGCGCGAGCCGCGCATCACGCACGTCGCGCTCGTGCACCTGGAAACGAGCGCCGGAATCCTGAATCCGCTCGACGCGATCGCGGCCGCATGCCGGCGGCACGGCAAGCGGCTGATCGTCGATGCAATGAGTTCGTTCGGCGCGCTGCCGATCGCGCTGGCGGACAGCGGCATCGACGCGCTGATCTCGGCCAGCGGCAAATGTCTCGAAGGGGTGCCGGGGATGGGGTTCGCGATCGTGCGGCGCGACGCGCTCGACGCGAGCGAAGGCAACTCGCCGTCGCTCGCGCTCGATCTCCACGATCAGTACGCGTATCTGCGCAAGACGGGGCAATGGCGCTTCACGCCGCCGACGCACGTGATTGCCGCGCTGCGCGCCGCGCTCGACCAGTACCTCGCCGAAGGCGGCCAGCCGGCGCGGGGCGCGCGCTATGCGGACAACTGTCGGACGCTGGTCGAATCGATGCGCGCGCTCGGCTTCGTGCCGTTCCTCGACGCGAGCGTGCAGGCGCCGGTGATCGTCACGTTTCACGCGCCCGACCATCCGGCCTACGATTTCCGCCGCTTCTACGACGCGGTGCGCGGCGCGGGCTTCATCCTGTATCCGGGCAAGCTCACGCGGCTCGAGACGTTCCGCGTCGGCTGCATCGGCGCGATCGATGCGGGCGATATCCGGCGTGCGGTCGCCGCGATCGGGGCCGCGGTCGAGTCGCTCGGCATCGCGATGCAGCCCGCATGAAGCGGGGGGCATGCCGGCCCGCCCGCCTGCGCCCGCAAACAAAAAAGCCCGGCGGCCGATTGGCCGCCGGGCGAACGCACCGAATGTGCGGGGAACCAGTGCTTACAGCTCGATCCGCTTGATGTCGCCGACGACGAAGATATACGACAGCGCGCCGACCAGCGCGATCACGCCGATGAACACGAGCGCGCCGACGAACGAGCCGGTCGACGCGACGATGAAGCCGACGACGAGCGGCGTGATGATGCCGGCGAGGTTCGCCGCGAAGTTGAAGATGCCGCCCGTCACGCCGAGCAGGCCGTCCGGCGCGATGTCCGACACGAGCGTCCAGCCGAGTGCGGCCATGCCCTGCGCGAAGAATGCGACCGACATGATCGCGATCACCGCTTCGTTGCTCTGCACGTAGTTCGCGAGAATGATCGTCGACGCGAGCAGCAGGCCCGCGATGATCGGCAGCTTGCGTGCGAGGTTCGCGGACTTGCCGCGGCGCAGCAGCCAGTCGGAGAAGATCCCTCCGAACATCACGCCGACCGACGCGGCGATGAACGGCATCACCGCGAAGAAACCGATCTTCAGCCAGCCCATGTGGCGTTCGGTTGCCAGATAGGTCGGGAACCAGGTCAGGAAGAACACGAGCGTCGAGTTGCCGGCGAACTGGCCGAGGCAGATGCCGGCGAGCTGGCGCTTCTTCACCAGCTGGCCGACCATCGACCAGCTGAACTGGGCCTGCGCCGGCTTGTCGCCCTTGTCGCCGCTCTTGCGCGCACCGTGAACGAGACCGCCGCCCGCTTCGATGTACGCGAGTTCCTCGGCGTTCGCGCCCGGATGGTTGCGCGGCTCGTGGTAGAACTTCCACCAGATCAGGCCGAACGCAATGCCGACCGCGCCCACGACCCAGAACAGCGAGCGCCACCCGAACGCGCCCATCAGCGCGAACAGCACCGGGCTGAAGAACGCGAGGCCGATGTATTCGCCGACGGTATAGGTACCCGTCGCCATCGCGCGTTCGTTCTGCGGGAACCACGTCGCGACGACGCGGCTGTTGGTCGGGAAGCACGGCGCTTCCGTCACACCGAGACCGAGCCGGCACGCGAGCAGCGTCGCGACACCCGGCACGAAGCCTTGCAGGAACGTGCACAGCGACCACAGCGTCATCGACCAGTAATAGGTGACCTTGCTGCCGAAGCGGTCGAGGAACAGGCCGCCGGGCACCTGCATCGCCACGTACGTCCACGAAAACGCGGAGAACATGATGCCCATCACGGCCGCATTGATGCCGAGCTCCTTGGTGAGCTGCGGCGCAGCCACGCCCAGCACGGTGCGGTCGAGATAGTTGATCATCGTGCCGATCGCGAGCAGCGCGAGGATCTTGTAGCGCGCCGACGTGCGCCGGACCGTGCCGGCCGCCTGCGCCGGCGCGGCGCTCGTGTGGGTGGTGTGCTGCATGGTCGTCTCCTGGTCTCTTTGTCTGTAAGGGGGTCAGCGCGCGACGAGCGACTGAAAGTGACTGAACATCCGCTCGGCGTCGGGCGTGCGTCCGGTGAAGAGCTCGAACGCGTCGACGGCCTGGTACACGGCCATCCCGCCGCCCGGCAGCGTGGCGCAGCCGGCCGCGCGCGCGGCGTGGATCAGTTCGGTTTCGAGCGGGAAATACACGATGTCGGCCACCCACATGCCCGCGTGGAGCAGGTCGGCCGGCAGCGGCAGGCCCGGATGCTTGACCATGCCGGTCGGCGTGCAGTGGATCAGGCCGGTCGCGGCGCGCATCGCGGCCGCGAGATCGCTGCCCGGCGTGACTCGGGCGGCGGGAAAGCGTTGCTGCAATTCGCCCGCCAGCGCGGTGGCACGCGTGCCGTCGACATCGAAAATCGTCAGTTCGGCCGCGCCCATCTGCAGCGCCGCGTGCGCGACGGCCGCGCCCGCGCCGCCCGCGCCGAGCTGGACGACGCGTTCGAGCGACGCGCCGGGCAGCCCGCGGCTGAACGATTTCGCGAAACCCGACCAGTCGGTGTTGTGACCGATCCGCTTGCCGTCCTTGAACAGCACGGTGTTCACCGCGCCGAGCGCGCGCGCGTCGTCCGACAGCGCGTCGAGGTGCTCGATCACGCGCTGCTTGCACGGGTGCGTGATGTTCAGCCCGTTGTAGCCCATCCGCTGCGCGGCGTCGAGCAGTTGCGGCAGCGCGTCGGCGGTCACGCCGAGCACATCGAGATCGATGCGCCGGTACACGTAGCCGAAGCCCTGGCGGAACCCTTCTTCCTCGTGCATCGCGGGCGACAGCGAACCGCCGATGCCCTGGCCGATCAGGCCGATCAGAAACGACGGGCGGCTCATCGTGCGGCTCCCTGCGCGAACAGCGTCGCCAGGCGCTGCAGCGCGAACACGTAGCCTTCGGTGCCGCAGCCGCAGATCACGGCTTCGGCGATCGCCGAGATATACGAATGGTGGCGAAACGCCTCGCGGCGATGGACGTTCGAGATGTGCACTTCAATCACCGGCTTCGCGATCGCGGAAAGCGCGTCGGCCAGCGCCACCGACGTATGCGTATAGGCGGCCGGATTGATCACGATGCCGTGCGTGTCGTGACGCGCGGCATGCAGCCAGTCGATCAGCTGATGCTCGGCGTTCGACTGGCGGAACTCGATTTCCAGCCCGAGCCCTTCCGCCGCCGTGCGGCAGCGCTGCTCGAGATCGGCGAGCGTTTCCGCGCCGTAGATATGGGGCTCGCGCGTGCCCAGCAGATTGAGGTTCGGGCCGTTCAGCACCAGCACCTTGTGCTTGCTCATCGTGTTTCTGCTCCTGAAACAGGGGCGGACCACGATCGGCGCCGCCCCGAAGACATCGGAATTTGGCGCTAGTGTGCGCCCGCGCAAGCGGGCTGTCTTTTCGGGTTTTCGCTAATTTGTACCACCTAGTTAGTTTGTACAATACCGATGACTAGCCTAGTAAATTCGGGATATGGCGCGCGCGTCGAACTCAACGACTGGTTCATTCAGGGTCGGTTCGGCGGGCGTCGTGTCCCGCTCATCCGCAGGAATCGCCCATGCAGCGCTCGATCGCCACCGTCTCCCTGTCCGGCACGCTCGCCGAGAAGCTCGCCGCCGTCCAGGCCGCGGGCTTCGACGGCGTCGAAATCTTCGAAAACGACCTCGTCTACTTCGACGGATCGCCGGCCGACGTCAGGCGCATGGCCGCCGATCTCGGCCTCGACATCGTGCTGTTCCAGCCGTTTCGCGACTTCGAGGGCGTGAGCCCGGCTCAGCTCGCGCGCAACCTCGACCGCATCAAGCGCAAGTTCGACGTGATGCATGCGCTCGGCACCGACCGCATCCTCGTCTGCAGCAGCGTGGCGGCCGATACGATCGCCGACGACGGGCTGCTCGTCGACCAGCTCGGCGTGCTCGCCGAAGCCGCCCGGCAGGCTGGCGTGGTCGCCGCATACGAAGCGCTCGCGTGGGGCCGCGTCGTGAAGCGGTACGGCCACGCGTGGAAGCTCGTGAACGCGGTGAACAGCCCGCACCTCGGCCTCGCGCTCGACAGCTTCCACACGCTGTCGCTCGACGATTCGCCGGACGGGATCGCCGACATCCCCGGCGACCGGATCGCGTTCGTGCAGATCGCCGACGCGCCGAAGCTCGTGATGGACGTGCTCGAATGGAGCCGCCACTACCGCTCGTTCCCGGGCCAGGGCGACTTCGACCTGGCGCGCTTCACCGCGCGCGTGATCGAGTCGGGCTATACGGGCCCGCTGTCGCTCGAGATCTTCAACGACGGCTTCCGCGCGGCGCCGACCGCGCTCACGGCCGCCGACGGCCATCGCTCGCTGCTCTATCTGGAAGACCTGACGCGCGCGCGGCTCGCGCAGGAGGGCCGCGCGCCGGCCGCCAGCCAGCCGCTGTTCGCCCCGCCCGCGCCGCCCGCGCACGTCGGGTTCCAGTTCATCGAATTCGCGGTCGACGCACAGGCGGCGGCAACCGTCGGCGAATGGCTCGGCCGGATGCGCTTCCGGCTCGCCGGCCGGCATCGCTCGAAGGACGTGACGCTGTTCCAGCACGGCGCCGCGTCGATCGTGCTCAACGCCGAGCGCGACTCGTTCGCCGATGCGTTCTTCCAGCAGCACGGGCTGTCGCTGTGCGCGTCCGCGTTCCGGGTCGACGACGCGAACGTGGCGTTCGAACGCGCGGCCGGCTTCGGCTACGCGCCGTTCTCCGGCCGCGTCGGGCCGAACGAGCGCGTGCTGCCGAGCGTGAAGGCGCCGGACGGCAGCCTCGAATATTTCGTCGACGAAGCGCCGGATACGCCCACGCTATATGAATCGGACTTCGTGCTGACCGACATCGACGGCCCGACCGAGGTCGGCCCGCTGACGGGCATCGATCACGTGTGCCTCGCGCTGCCGGCCGACGCGCTCGACACGTGGATCCTGTTCTTCAAGACGGCGTTCGGCTTCGAGGCCGAGCGCAGCTGGCTCGTGCCCGACCCGTACGGACTGGTGCGCAGCCGCGCGGTGCGCAGCGCCGACGGCTCGGTACGGATCGCGCTGAACGCGTCAGTCGACCGTCACACGGCCGTTGCCGAATCGCTCGACCGCTATCACGGCACCGGGCTGAACCACGTCGCGTTCCGCACCGACGACATCGTGAAGACGGTCGCCGCGTTCGCGGCCGACGGCGTGCCGTTCCTGCGCATTCCGGCCAATTATTACGACGATCTCGCCGCGCGCTACGCGCTGCCGGACGAGCTGATCGACACGCTGAGCGCGCATCACCTGCTGTACGACCGCGACGAGCACGGCGGCGAATTCCTGCATGCGTATACGGAACTGGTCGACAACCGCTTCTCGCTCGAGATCGTCGAACGGCGCGGCGGGTACGACGGCTACGGTGCGGCGAATGCGGCCGTGCGGCTCGCCGCGCAGGCGCAGCGGCGAAAATAAGACAGGATGTGGAGTTTGGGGCCGGACCGTGCTCGCGATTCGGCGATCGACGGGACGAGTCCCTCCCGCCCGCGCCATCGGGGTATATCGCCCCGCCGAGTACCGGCCCGCGCGGCCCGTCACGGTCGTGTCGGAAGCCGCGCTTCGTCTGACGTTACATGCCGTAACCCATACCGCAGTGCAGCATTGCGTCGCCCGCCCCCGTTTTAAGAATCGCTTAAGTCTTCGACGGCACCATCCGCAACCAGTACCCGATGGTTATCTCGAAAAGGAGGAAAGCGATGAGCGCCGTAGAAGCACCCGCGGGCCGCCCGGCCGCGCCCCCTGCAAAGAAGACGATGCTGCGCCGCCTGCTCAGTCATCACGAAATCGCGACGCTGCTCGTGCTGCTGCATGCACCGATCGGCGCGAACGCCAAACCCGAATTGCCCGCGCTGCAGGAAGCCGGCCTCGTCGAAATGGTCAAGCTCGACCCCGATACGGCCCCGAGCTTCCGGCTGACCGAAGACGGCACGGCCGTCCTGAAAGGGCTCGGCTACCGCTGAGCCGCTGCTTTCACCCGTTTCACCCTTTCCAGTTTCCCCGCCTTACCCGATCCCTGCGACGCGCCGGCCACGCCGGCGAGTCGCGTCACCCTGCCCGCTCCTGCAGCATCAACCGGTATTCCGTCGGCGTCACGCCGACCGTCGCCTTGAACTGGCGCGTGAACGCGCTGTGATCCGTGTAGCCGCATAGCGCGGCGACGTCGGTCACCTTGTCGTGCGTGACGAGCAGCGCGGTGGCCGCGTCGAGCCGCGTCTTCAGCAGCACCTGGCGCGGCGTCAGGTGGAACACCTTGTGAAAGTAGCGTTCGAGCTGCGCGACCGACATGCCGGCCATCTGCGCGAGCTGCTTCAGGTTCAGCGGCTGCACGTAGTGATCCTGGATGTGCTGGACCACGTCGGCGAGCCGGCTGTACGCCGGGTGCGAGCCCTCGTGCGCCTTCAGGTCGCGCGAGATGCCCGCGAGGCCGACCACCCCGCCCGCGGCGTCGCGCAGCGGCTCCTTGCAGGTCAGGCACCAGCCCGGCTGGCGGCCCGGATACAGGTGCAGCTCGAGCTGATCCATCAACTGCTGGCCGGCGTTGATCGTCGCCATGTCCTGCTCGAAGTAACTGCGGCCGAAGCGGCGCGGAAACACCTCGTCGGCGGTCTTGCCCAGCAGGTCGCGCTTGTCCTTGTAGCCGCAGCGCATCGCCAGCGTGCGATTGACGAGCGCGTAGCGGCCGCTCGCATCCTTCACGAAGAACGCGACGTCCGGCAGCGCATCGAACACCGGTTCGAGCAGGCGAAAATGCGCGAGCATCGCGCCGAAATCGGCGTTGTCGGGCGGGTCGCGCAACGTGTCGGACAGGCTCATGGGCGGTACGGCAAGCAAGGTCGTCATCCCGGCAACCGCGAAGCGAGTGGCAGATGGCGTCGATTATAGGAGCGCCCCTTCGATCGCGTCGCGCCGAGCGCGGGGCGGGGCGGGCAAGGCGGCAGCCGGTTGCATCGTGCGTCCCGTCGGTTACATCGGTGAGCAGCAGAGGTTGTGCACGCAACCGCTTCGCAGCACCTGCGCGGCCGGCGGCCGTTCCGCTTCCGCCATGGCCGGCGCAGCGCATCGGCACACCGGCACCACGCACCCGGACACGCCATCCTAAAAATGCCGGCGCCCCGCGTCTTGGCGGGTTTGCGCATTCGCCATGACGATTTCGGCATATATCAGGGTAATCGACGATATGCCGATATCGTCGCCGGCCACGCATCGAACGCGCAAGACGCGTGCATTTTCGCTACCTAGACTTCGCTTCACGGTCGCGAGACGACCTCCCGCCGCTGCCGCAATCGGCATGCACGGGCCGCCGCATCCGCCGTCGCGCACGCCGATTCCGGCACAGCGTGCACGGCAGACGGCGTACTTGCATGGCCGGCACATCGGCCTGCCGATCGAACCGTCTCGCCCGGTTTACCGGCGCCGGCCCGCATGCCGGCGGCGGCCCAACCACGCCATCAAGGGGAAGTGAAAGTGAAGCTGAAGGTATCGCACGTCGCGCTGGCCGCCGCCTGCGCACTGTCGGGCGCGCACGCCGTCGCCGCCGACGTCGTCAAGATCGGTTTCGCCGCACCGCTGACCGGCCCGCAGTCGAATTACGGCACGGACATGCAGAAGGGCGTGCAGCTCGCGATCGCCGATTTCAACGCGACGCATCCGACGATCGGCGGCAAGCCCGTCACGTTCCAGCTCGACTCGCAGGACGACCAGGCCGACCCGCGCACCGGCACGACCGTCGCACAGCGGCTGATCGACGACGACGTCCGCGGGATCATCGGCCACTTCAACTCGGGCACCAGCATTCCGGCGTCCGACCTGTACGATCGCGCGGGGCTGCCGCAGATCTCGATGGCGACGTCGCCGCAATACACGGCGCGCGGCTACAAGACGACCTACCGGCTGCTGACGAGCGACGCGCAGGCCGGCCGCATCGTCGGCACGTACGCGGTGAAGACGCTGCGCTTCAAGCGCATCGCGATCATCGACGACCGCACCGCCTACGGCCAGGGCATCGCCGACGAATTCGCGAAGGCCGTGGAAGCGGCTGGCGGCACGATCGTCAAGCGCGACTTCACGAACGACAAGGCGCTCGATTTCTCCGCGATCCTGACCAACCTGAAGGGCGTGAATCCGGACGCGGTCTTCTACGGCGGCGGTGATGCGCAATCGTCGCCGATGATCCGCAAGATGCGCCAGCTCGGGATGAAGTCGGCGTTCGTGACGGGCGAAATGTCGCGCTCGCCGACGTTCCTGAAGGTCGGCGGAGACGCGGCCGAAGGCGCGATCGTCTACATGGGCGGGCTGCCGAAGGAAAAGATGCCGGGCTTCTCCGGCTACGCGGCACGCTACAAGGCGCGCTTCAACGAAGACGTGATCACGTACTCGCCGTATTCGTACGACGGCACGATCGCGCTGCTGACCGCGATGAAGGACGCGAACTCGACCGACCCGAAGGTGTACACGCCGTATCTCGGCAAGGTGTCGATCAAGGGCGTGTCGGCGCCCAGCATCGCGTACGACGCGAAGGGCGACCTGAAGGACGCACCGGTCACGATCTACAAGGTCGAGCGCGGCGCGTTCAAGCCGGTCGATACGATTGCCGGCAACTGACAATCGATACGCGCCCCTGCCCCGCGCGGCGCGCCAGCGGCTCACCGGCCGCCCGCGCCGCGCGCGCTTTCGGCTGCATGGTCAGAAGCCGTCCCGGGCACGCTCGCGTGCAGGCATTTCGCGCTCCTGTAGAATCCCCCCACCCGCTTTGACGCTTCGTCTCCGCCGTGCCCCATCCCGGTGCGACGGCGCGTGTTGCGTGCCTCACCCGGCACACGGCGCGCTTCGACGACGCAAGCCGCGCCTTGTCAGTCCATGCCGAAAAGCGGGCCCTGGAGACGCAGCACCGACAACTACATTCGAAAACCGATCGTCCTGACCATGCAAGCTTCCGAATTGAGCGGCGTGCCTCGCGCCGCCGAACGCGCGCTCACGCGCAGCGACTACAAGACCCTTGGCCTTGCCGCACTCGGCGGCGCCCTCGAGTTCTACGACTTCATCATCTTCGTGTTCTTCGCGCCGGCGATAGGGCAGCTGTTCTTCCCGCACGACATTCCCGACTGGCTTCGCCAGTTGCAGACGTTCGGCATCTTCGCGGCCGGCTATCTCGCGCGCCCGCTCGGCGGCGTGATCATGGCCCACTTCGGCGACCTGTTCGGCCGCAAGCGGATGTTCACGCTGAGCGTGCTGATGATGTCGGTGCCGACGCTGCTGATGGGCCTCCTGCCGACCTACGACACGATCGGCATCCTCGCGCCGGTGTTGCTGCTGCTGTTCCGCGTGCTGCAGGGCGCGGCGGTCGGCGGCGAAGTGCCGGGAGCATGGGTGTTCGTGTCCGAGCACGTGCCGTCGCGCCATATCGGCTATGCGTGCGGCACGCTGACCGCGGGCCTCACGGCCGGCATCCTCCTCGGCTCGCTCGTCGCGGCCGGCATCAACAGCCGCTACTCCGCGGCCGAAGTCGGCGCATTCGCATGGCGCATCCCGTTCCTGCTCGGCGGCGTGTTCGGGCTGTTCTCCGTGTACCTGCGCCGCTGGCTGCATGAAACGCCGGTGTTCGCCGAGATGAAGGCGAAGAAGGCGCTCGCGGCCGAAATTCCGCTGAAGGCGGTGCTGCGCGACCACGGCCGCGCGGTGATCGTGTCGATGCTGCTCACGTGGATGCTGTCGGCCGCGATCGTCGTCGTGATCCTGATGACGCCCGCGCTGCTGCAGAAGCAGTTCCACCTGACGCCCGCGACGACGCTGTTCGCGAACAGCATCGCGACGCTGTGCCTGACGGCCGGCTGCATCACTGCCGGCTCGCTCGCGGGCTGGATCGGCGCGAAGCGCGTGCTCGCCATCGGCGGCATCGGGCTGGCCGCGTGCTACTACCTGTTGTTCGCGCAGGTCGCGGCCGATGCGTCGACGCTGCCGCTCTACTACGGGATCGCGGGCTTCATGGTCGGCACGATCGGCGCGGTGCCGTTCGTGATGGTGAAGAGCTTCCCGGCCGTCGTGCGCTTCTCGGGCATCTCGTTCTCGTACAACGTCGCGTATGCGATCTTCGGCGGGCTCACGCCGGTGATCGTGTCGCTGATGATGAAGTCGAACCCGCTCGCGCCGGTCGTGTACGTCGCGGCGATCTGCGTGCTCGGCGCGATCGCCGTGCAGTTCTCGAAGGATGCGAAGGACGTGAAGGATGTGAAGGGCACCCACTGAACGTCGGCGCCCGCTTCATGAACGAAGGGCCGAATCCCGCGGCGTGCGGGATTCGGCCCTTTTGTCTTGCGGCGGCCTGGCGGCGGCTGCGCGAATCTGCCCGGTTCAGCGCAGCACGCCGTACGACGAACTCGGCCGGCGCAGCGCGTCGATGCTCGCGCCGCCGGCGCCGGTGACGAACAGCAGCAGGAACCCGCCGGCGATCGCGACGTTCTTCCAGAAGTGAATCACCATGTCGTGCTGGACGGCGGCGTTCGTCGCGTCCCAGAAATTGTGCCCGACCATCGCGGTCGCGATCGTGTAGACCGCCATCAGCAATGCGAGCGGCCGTACCTTGTAGCCGACGATCAGCAGCAGGCCGCCCAGCCCCTCGATCGCGACGACGATCGGCCCGACGACCTGTTGATAGGGCACGTTCATCCCGTGCAGATACGCGATGAAGTCGCTGTAGCCGAGCAGCTTCATGATGCCACCCCACAAGAACAACGCCGCCAGCGCCAGGCGTGCGAAAAAAATGACGCCGGAATCGACGGTACGCGTCATGCCTCTCTCCTCGTATGCAATTCGGCCGCCGCACCGGGCGCACCCGGGCGGTTCGGCGCCGCGCGGCCCCGGAGGGCGCGCGGCAAATGGGCCAGCATAGAGGGTCTTTCCGCGGTGTCCAAGGGCTTGTAGCAAATCTTTACAACGCGGCGATCGCGCCGGCAGCCCGGCGCGCTGAGAAACGCGTTTAGCCCGCGTCGCTCAACAGCACGCCTTTCTTGAAGATGAAGCAGCCGTAGCCGCGCGTTTCGCCGGTGACGATCACCGCATACGTCTGCTGCGCACGCTCGTAGAACGCGAAACGTTCGACGCCGGTCAGCGGCACCGCACGCCCTTCCGCGCGGTCGATCTCGGCCTGCACTTCGCGCTGCACGGGGGGCACCGCGGCCGCGTCGCCGACGACTTCCATCCGCCACGCGGGCGTGTCGACGAACGTATCGAGCGGCAGCACCGACAGCACCGCGCGCACCACGCGCGCCGAATCGGCGCCGTCGACCCGCAACGCGCGGCCGACCACCGTATGCTCCGCGACGGATTCGGCCGGGAAATTCGCATCGCAGATCGCGATTTCGTCACCGTGGCCCATCGCGCGCAGCGTGTGCAGGATGTCGGCGTGCAGCAGCGGGTCGAGATTCTTCAGCATGTCGGTTGTCTCCAAGATCAGGAACGAATCGCATAACGTTACCCGATCCCGGCGACCATGGTGCATGCATCGTTCGCGTCACGACGCGGCGGCCGGCATTTCGTCGATGAAACCCGTGACCGACGCGAGGCGGCCCGACGCGTCGACGGTGCCGAAGTCCGAGCCCTTCACGATCGCCACGCCGTCGGGCGACACGAGCGCCCACGAGAACCGCAGGTGCTGGCCGAACGCGTCGACGTCGGTCGTGCGGCGAAAGCGGTAGGCGGGGAAACGCTGCTGCACGGCGGCGATCATCGTATCGATGCCCGCGTGGCCGTCGCCGGCCATCAGCGGATCGCGATAGGCCGCGTCGCTCGCGTAGGTCGCATCGATCAGTTCGCGGCGGCGCGCGGCATCGGGTTCGTTCCACGCGTCGAAGTAGCGGTCGATCAGGTCGGCGTGAACGGACGATGCGGTTTGAGCGGTGTTCATGGCGAGGCTCCTTGTGTCGGTGGACGATGTCGCGAACGTTTCGTGTCCGCGTGCCGCTATCGTCGCCGGGCTCGCGCGGGCGGTCGATTACGTGCGAGGTAAGGAAATCGCGCCGACCATGCGCGGCACGCCAGCGCCGCCGAATCGTAAATGCGCCGCCGCAACGAAAACGGGCGCCCGAAGGCGCCCGCATCGTCTTGCCGTCACCACCTTGCGCGTCAGGTCACCGGCGCCGGATTGAACAGCGTCAACGCATTCGCGAGCTTCCATTGCTCGGCCCACGTGCGGCGCTTGCCGCTCGCGACGTCGAGCATCAGCCGGAACAGCGCCCAGCCCGTGTCCTCGATCGTCGCCGCGCCGGTCGCGATCTGCCCGGCGTCGAGATCCATCAGGTCGTGCCAGCGGCGCGCGAGATCGCTGCGCGTCGCGACCTTGATTACCGGCACCTGCGCGAGGCCGTACGGCGTACCGCGGCCGGTCGTGAAAATATGCAGGTTCATCCCCGCCGCGAGCTGCAGCGTGCCGCAGATGAAATCGCTCGCGGGCGTCGCCGCATACAGCAGCCCCTTCTGCCGCGCCCGATCGCCGGGGCGCACGACGCCGGCGATCGGCGCGCTGCCCGACTTCACGATCGACCCCATCGCCTTCTCGACGATGTTCGACAACCCGCCCTTCTTGTTGCCCGGCGTCGTGTTCGCGCTGCGGTCGACGCGGCCGCGCTCGAGGTAGCGGTCGTACCAGTCCATCTCCCGGATGATCTCGCGGGCCACTTCTTCATTCGCCGCGCGCGACGTGAGCTGCGCGACGCCGTCGCGCACTTCGGTCACTTCGGAGAACATGATCGTCGCGCCCGCCCGCACGAGCAGGTCGGCCGCGAAGCCGACGGCCGGGTTCGCGGTGAGCCCCGAGAACGCGTCGCTGCCGCCGCACTGCACGCCGACGACGAGATCCGATGCGGGGCAGGTTTCGCGACGGCGGCGGTTCAGCCGTTCGAGATGCGATTCGGCCATCGTCATGATCGAGTCGATCATCGAGTTGAAGCCGACATGCGCGGCGTCCTGCAGGCAAACGACGCCACCGTTGTCGGTCGCGCCGTCGGCGGTCACCGGAATCGCGCCCGGCGGCAGCAGGCGCTCGGGCTGCAACTTCTCGCAGCCGAGGCTCACGGTCATCACCTCGCCGCCGAAGTTCGGATTCAGGCTGATGTTGCGCAGCGTGCGGATCGGGATGTCGGCGTCGGGCGCATCGATCGCGACGCCGCAGCCGTACGTATGTTCGAGCCCGACCACGTCGTCGACGTTCGGGTAGCGCGGCAGCAGTTCGTCCTTGATCCGCTTCACCGCATGCTCGACGACGCCCGACACGCACTGCACGGTCGTCGTGATCGCGAGAATGTTGCGCGTGCCGACCGAGCCGTCGGCATTGCGGAAACCCTCGAACGTATAGCCTTCGAGCGGCTCGAGCGGCGGCGCGGCGCGCGTGGCGAGCGGCAGGTCGTCGAGGCCCGGCGGCTCGGGCATGCGCATCGTGCGCTCGTTGACCCAGCTGCCGCGCCGCAGGTCGGTGAGCGCATAGCCGATCACCACGTTGTAGCGAATGACCGGGTCGCCGGCCGCGAGGTCGACGAGCGCGACCTTGTGCCCCTGCGGCACGCCTTCGCCCAGCGTCAGCCCGTCGGCGAACGTCGCGCCTGCGGGCAAGCCGCCGTCGTTGACGACGATCGCGACGTTGTCGTCCGGATGCACGCGGATGTAGAGAGGGGAAGCAGTCATCGGAATTCCTGGAAGCTGTCTGCGATATCGTTAGTCATCATACGACATTCAACCTCAGTTGATGATGCTGCGTAAACCCTTATCCGGAAAGACCCTACCCTTGACCCGCCAGCAAACCGCTTGCGCCACTCTTTCTTGCGTTGTACGATGACATACAACGACATCGCCAATTCGGCTCGTATGCCGTTCCCGACGAACCAGCACTCGCGCTAGACGGACGACCCCAACCATGACTTCACCGCAAGAACTCAAACAGATCATCTCCCACGGCCTGCTGTCGTTTCCGCTGACGGATTTCGACGCCGACGGCAGCTTCCGCCCGAGCACCTATGCCGAGCGTCTGGAATGGCTGGCGCCGTATGGCGCGAGCGCGCTGTTCGCGGCCGGCGGCACCGGCGAATTCTTCTCGCTCACGCAGCGCGAGTACTCGGACGTGATCCGCGTCGCGACGGAAACCTGCAAGGGCAAGGTGCCGATCCTCGCCGGCGCGGGCGGCGCGACGCGCGTTGCGATCGAATATGCGCAGGAAGCCGAGCGCCTCGGCGCGAGCGGCGTGCTGCTGATGCCGCACTACCTGACCGAAGCGAGCCAGGAAGGGATCGCCGACCACGTCGAGCAGGTGTGCCGCGCGCTGAAGATCGGCGTCGTGGTGTACAACCGCGCGAATTCGAAGCTGAATGCGGACATGCTGGAGCGCCTTGCCGACCGTTGCCCGAACCTGATCGGTTTCAAGGACGGCGTCGGTGAAATCGAGAGCATGGTGACGATCCGCCGTCGCCTCGGCGATCGCTTCGCGTACCTCGGCGGCCTGCCGACGGCCGAAGTCTATGCAGCCGCGTACAAGGCGCTCGGCGTGCCGGTGTACTCGTCGGCCGTGTTCAACTTCATCCCGAAGACGGCAATGGCATTCTACGAAGCGATCGCGAAGGACGACCACGCAACCGTCGGCCGCCTGATCGACGAGTTCTTCCTGCCGTACCTGAAGATCCGCAATCGCCGCGCGGGCTACGCGGTCAGCATCGTGAAGGCGGGCGCGAAGCTCGTCGGCCACGACGCGGGCCCGGTGCGCGCACCGCTCGTCGACCTGACCGACGAAGAAGCGGCCGAACTCGACGTGCTGATCAAGAAGATGGGCCCGCAGTAAGCGGGTTCGCCGGCGGCGCGAGCCTTCATCGGCACGGCGCGCCGGCTCGCCCATTTCTCCGTATCCGACTCACGCGATGGCCGCGCGGCTCGACGAGCCGGTGCGGCCATCGCATTACATCTGTGCGATCGCGCCGATGATCCGCTGGCGCACACCGGTGAGCGTGCGCTGCGTCTCGTCGATCCCCTTGCGTGCCGCGAGCGGCCGGCCGCGCGCCGGCGACTCGGCGCCCACGATCTGCTCCAGCACGTCGCGGTCGACGACCGCATCGAAGAAGCGCCCGACCGTAAACATCGCGTATTGCTTCGCGGTCGCGAGATGCGTATTGGCCTGCGTGAGCGCGTCGGCGCGCTCCGCGCCGTTCGGCCCGTCGATGCTGCGGCGGTGCTTCAGCGCGAACACCACCGCCTCCATGTCCTGCTTGAAGCGCTCGACGGCCCTGCCGAAAATCACCGAATGCGGATCGGAGCCCGCGACGGGCCGCCCCTGGTTGATCGTCACGTCGAATTCGCTGCCGCCCAGCTCGCGCTGCAGCGCGAACAGCGCATCGGCCAGCACGCGCCCTTCGCTGGTTTCACCGATCTGGGTACGGACCGATTTCGCGACGTCGCCGATCGCTTTCCACAACCCGGCCGCGAACAGGTGGTCGCCACGCTTGCTGATATTCATCGGATGGTTCCTTGTTGGTCTTGTGCGTCTCTCAGGCTCGCCCGGGGACCTGACGGTCCGAGGCTTCGCTACTGTAGGAGAAACGGGGGCAACAGGAAAGGCGAGGTGACCCCGCCACGGCATCGCATCAAAATGAGCACCGTTTGATGCGATAATTGATGCATCGATTTTCCCGGGAGCCGCCCATGCGCACCACCTTGTCCCTCGACGACGCACTGCTCGCCAAAGCGCAGCAATTGACCGGCGTCACCGAAAAATCGGCGCTCGTGAGGGAAGCGCTGCGCGCATTGATCGCCCGCGAAAGTGCGCGACGACTCGCCCGCCTCGGCGGCACCGAGCCTGATCTTGAATCGGTCCCACGCCGCCCGTCGGAGCCCGCATGATCCTTGTCGACACATCCGTCTGGATCGATCACTTGCGAGCCGGCGACGCGACGCTCACCGCCTTGCTGGAAGCGGAGCGAGTATTGATCCATCCGTTCATCGTCGGCGAGCTTGCGCTCGGCAGCATGCGCCATCGCGAGACCGTGCTGGATGCGCTGCGCGACCTTCCAGCTGCAACCCTTGCCACCGACGACGAAGTCCAGCGCATGATCGATGCCGTACCGCTTCACGGGCTGGGCATCGGGTACGTCGATGCCCACCTGCTTGCGTCGGCCAGACTGACCAGCGACAGCAGGCTATGGACGCGCGACCGGCGCCTGCTGGCGGCAGCGGAGCGCCTGCAACTCGTCGCCCGCCCCGCTCACTGACCGAGCGAAACCGGCACGAAAGCCCGCGCTGAATAAAAAAGCGGCGAGGCCCGTGGGCCCCGCCGCCGTATTCCAACGTGCCGGGAAGCATCCCTCCCGGGACGCTGCCTTCACCGGTTACGCCCCGTCACTCCGCCTTGCCGTCCCGCAGCCGCGGAATCGCGAGCGGATTGCCTTCCCGCAGCCCTTCGGGCAGCAGGTCGTCCGGGAAGTCCTGATAGCACACCGGCCGCAGGAAACGCTCGATCGCGGTCGCGCCGACCGACGTGACGGCCGGGTTCGACGTCGCGGGGAACGGCCCGCCGTGCACCATCGCATCGCACACCTCGACGCCGGTCGGGTAACCGTTGACCAGCAGGCGCCCGGCCTTGCGCTCGAGGATCGGCAGCAGCCGGCGCGCGAGCGGCTTGTCGTCGGCATCCATCTGCAGCGTGGCCGTCAACTGGCCTTCGAGCGCGTCGAGCACGCGCGCGACTTCGTCGAGATCGCGGCAGCGCACGATCAGCGACGCCGGCCCGAACACTTCGTGGCTGAACGCCGGCTCGCCCAGGAACGCCTGCGCACCGACTTCGTATAGCGCGCCGCCCGCCTGGCAGTCGGTCTGTGCCGCCTCGCCCGCGCCGATTTCGCGCACGCCCGGCAGTTCGGCCAGCTTGCCGCGACCGTTACGGTACGCATCGGCGATGCCGCGCGTGAGCATCACGCCGGCCGGCTTCTTCGCGAGCGCCTGCGCGGCGACCGTCTCGAAGCGGTCGAGATCGGGGCCGTCGATCGCGAGCACGAGGCCCGGATTGGTACAGAACTGGCCGACGCCGAGCGTCAGCGAATCGACGAAGCCCGTCGCGATCGCGTCGCCGCGCGCGGCCAGCGCGGCCGGGAACAGCACGACCGGGTTGATGCTGCTCATTTCCGCATAGACGGGAATCGGCTGCGGGCGCGCGTTCGCGAGCTGCACGAGCGCCATCCCGCCCTGCCGCGAGCCGGTGAAACCGACGGCCTGGACCGCCGGATGGCTGACCAGCGCGGCGCCGATCACGCGGCCGGGGCCGACCAGCAGCGAGAACACGCCGGCCGGCATGCCGGTTTTCGCGACGGCGGCGCGGATCGCGCGGCCGACCAGCTCGGACGTGCCGAGGTGCGCTTCATGGGCCTTCACGATCACCGGGCAGCCGGCCGCGAGCGCCGACGCGGTATCGCCGCCGGCCACCGAGAACGCGAGCGGGAAATTGCTCGCGCCGAACACGGCGACGGGCCCGAGCGCGATTTTCTGCAGCCGCAGGTCCGAGCGCGGCAGCGGCGTGCGTGCCGGCTGCGCGGGATCGATCGACGCGGCGAGGAAACGCCCGTCGCGCACGACGCGTGCGAACAGCCGGAGCTGGCCGACGGTGCGGCCGCGCTCGCCTTGCAGCCGCGCGACCGGCAGGCCCGTTTCGGCATGCGCGCGCTCGATCAGCGCATCGCCGAGCGCGACGATTTCATCGGCGATCGCTTCGAGAAACGCCGCACGGGCCGCGAGCGGCTGCGTGCGGTACGCATCGAACGCGTCGCGTGCGAGTTCGCACGCGCGGTCGACGTCGGCCTGCGTCGCGACGCCGAACGCCGGCGCCTCGATCGGCGCGCCCTTCGTCGGGTCGAACGCGTGCAAGGTTCCGGCCGAGCCGGCCACCGCTTCGGCGCCGATCAGCATCTCTCCTGTCAGTTGCATGGGGTGTGCTCCGTGGTTCGGGAATGGATTGCTCATTGTAGCCCAACAGATACGATGTCTGCCGACGTCGGCGGCATATTCTCGCCGCCTGCGAAGGCGCCGACGATACATCCGAAAGCCTTACCGGGCCAGCAAATCGCGACCTTCCCACACTGTGACGACGATCCCAAAGGGAAAACCCGAGGTTTCTGAATTCGAGCATTCTCAATAAACTTTCTTCCATGTCATACGACGACGTACATTTAAAGTGAGCAATCAGACCTCCCCTCGCGATCTTCCGCTCGACCTGGCGCGCACCGCGCGCCGAACCGCCGTGCGCTACTGGATCCTGGCGATGCTGTTCGTCGTCACGACGCTCAACTATGCGGACCGCGCCACGCTGTCGATCACCGGCACGCCGATCCGCAAGGCGTTCGGTATCGACCCGGTGACGATGGGTTACATCTTCTCGGCGTTCAGCTGGGCGTACGTGCTCGCGCAACTGCCGAGCGGCTGGCTGCTCGACCGCTTCGGCGCGCGGCGCGTGTATGCGGCGAGCATCTTCCTGTGGTCGGCGTTCACGCTGCTGCAGAGCACGATCGGCCTCGGCGGCAGCGCCGCGTTCGCGGTCGCCGCGCTGTTCGCGATGCGCTTCGCGGTCGGCATCGCGGAGGCGCCGGCGTTTCCGGCGAACGCGAAGGTCGTCGCGAGCTGGTTCCCGACCGCCGAGCGCGGCACCGCGTCGGCGATCTTCAACGCCGCGCAGTACTTCGCGGCCGTGGTGTTCTCGCCGCTGATGGCCTGGCTCACGCACGCGTACGGCTGGCATCAGGTGTACCTGTGGCTCGGCCTGGCCGGCATCGCGCTCGCGTTCCTGTGGCTGCGCGTCGTGAAGGACCCGGCCGACCATCCGGCCGTGAACCGCGCGGAGCTCGACCATATCGAGCAGGGTGGCGGCCTCGTGCGGTCGACGGGCGGGGCGACCGGCGCGCGCGGTAGCGGCGGTGGCGCTTCCGAAGGCAGCCGCGTGGCGGGCTGGTACTACGTGCGCCAGTTGCTGTCGAACCGCATGCTGATCGGCGTGTACCTCGGCCAGTACTGCGTGAACGTGCTCACGTACTTCTTCCTCACGTGGTTTCCGATCTACCTCGTGCAGGCGCGCGGAATGTCGCTGCTGAAGGCCGGCTTCATGACGTCGCTGCCGGCGATCTGCGGATTCCTCGGCGGCGTGCTCGGCGGGATGCTGTCGGACGCGCTGATCCGCCGCGGCGTCTCGCTGACGCTCGCACGCAAGATCCCGATCGTCGGCGGGATGCTGCTGTCGATGGTCATCATCGGTTGCAACTACGTCGACAGCGAAGCGCTGGTCATCATGCTGATGGCCGTGTCGTTCTTCGGCAAGGGGATCGGCTCGCTCGGCTGGGCCGTCGTCGCGGATACCGCGCCGAAGGAAGCGATCGGCCTGTCGGGCAGCCTGTTCAACATGTTCGGCAACACGGCGGGCATCGTCGCGCCGATCGCGATCGGCTACCTCGTCGGCGCGAGCGGCTCGTTCAACGGCGCGCTGGTGTTCGTCGGGCTGAACGCGCTCGTCACCGTGTTCAGCTATCTCGTGATCGTGAAGGACATCAAGCGCGTCGAGCTGCGTCATCGCGACGCGTGACGTTCGACCTTTGAAAAACGGCGGCCGCTTCATGCGCGGCCGCCGTTTTTTTACATCGGAGCGACGTCAGGTCGACGCGTGCACGGCGCGCAGCATGTCGTGCACGCCGGACGTCATCAACGCGAGGAACGCGAGCAGACCGACGTAGCAAAGCGCGTAGGTCGTCTTCGTCTCGATCGACGTCGCGTAGTACACGCGGTTCTCCGGCGCGTCGGGATCGTAGCGCCACGCGCGCTTCAGCTGCGGCAGCGCGAGGATCGCCATCACGATCAGCAGCGGGCTCGGCCGATACACGAACAGCGCGATCAGCACCGGCACGCCCACGAGCCAGATGCGCGGCGACAGCACCGCGGTGATCCGCCCGCCGTCGAACGGCGACAGCGGAATCATGTTGAAGAGATTCAGGAAGAAGCCCGTATACGACAGCGCGAGCAGCAGGTTGCTGTCGGTGTGGCGCGCGGCCGCGTAGCAGGCCAGCGCGCCGAGGGTGCCGACGAACGGCCCGGCGAGGCCGACGTAGGCCTCCGTTTCCGCGTCGTGCGGCATCTCCTTCAACTGGATCCACGCGCCGACGAACGGGATGAAGGTCGGCAGCCCGACGTCGAGCCCGCGCCGCTGCGCGGCGACGTAGTGGCCGGCTTCGTGCACCAGCAGCAACGCGACGAAACCGGCCGCGAAGCGCCAGCCATAGAACAGCGCGTAGACCGCGATCGACGCGAGCATCGTGCCGGCCGAGACGAGCACCTTGCCGAGCTTCAGGCCGCCGAAGATCAGCAGCAACAGCTTCGTCATTCCTTGCGCTCCGTGGCGGCTGCGTCGGATGCAGCGGTTGCATCGGCGACGGCCGGCGCCGCGGCCGCCTTCGGCTTGCGCCCGAAGAAACGCTTGAGCGCCGCACCGCCGGCCAGCAGCGCGACCGCGCCGATCTTGAAGAACTTCACCGCGAACGCGCCGATCAGCGCGAGCAGGCCGAGCTTTTTCGCGCCGACGCCGACGATCAGCGCCGCGAGCCCATACTCGGCGACGTGGTCGGTCGACTGGTTGAAGTCGGCATAGCGCTTGCCGTCGTTGAAGCGGATGTTCGACAGCAGCGCGTCGGCCGAGGGCTGGTACTTCGGCAAATCGGCGAGCGTCGACGCCATCGTCAGCGACAGGTAGCCGTCGCGGCCGAGCACGAGCGTCCGGTAGTTCACGCCGTCGTTCGCGGTATTCGGCGCCGCGCCCTTGTCGCGGATGATCGCCGACCACACGAGCCGGTGCGTGGCCGCGTCGTACGCGGGCGCCTTCGCCCAGCCGACCACCTCGGTTTCGGGCAGGCCGCGCTCCTTGCGCGCCGGGTTGTTTTCCTCGGTGCCGGCCTGCAGGCTTTTCAGCAGTTCGTCGGGCTTCCAGTCCTTCGCGTCGTCGTCGCGGATGTAGCCGCTCGGCTCGAACGACACGACCGATATCCAGTCGGCGTCGGGATCGTCGGGCAGCACGAGGCCGACCAGCTTCGATTCGTCGATCGAGTTGCCCATCGAGCGCAGGTAGCGGCCGGCTTCGGCCGCCGGCACGAACGATTCGCCGGCCTTCAGCTTCAGCACGGCTTCGTGTTTGACGTCGATGTCGGTCGGCCCTTTCACGACCGCTTCGTTGGCGGCCTCGGCGGCGGCCCTCATTTCGACCTGCGCAGCTTCGGTCTGCGCGTGGCCGCTGGTCGCGGCGAGTGCGAGCGTCGCCACGCAGGCGAGCCGGACGGCAAGTTTTTTCATTGTTGGATTCCCCTGGAATGCCTTGTTGTCGATGTGCGCGGCGTCCGGCCCCGGCATCGTGGCCGCGGGTCCGGCGCCGCCTCTCAGGTGGCACGGGGGCTATGGTAACGCAGCGGCTGCGCACGCCCGGGCGGTGCGCGGCGCTTACCTCGCAGGTAATGCCGAAGCGCCGCGGGATTGCCTATCATCTCCCCATGAACTCGACCGCCGCCCTCCATTCGCCTTCCCCGTCCGTCGGCCGCGCGTCCGGCATCGGCCCGCTGCTGCGCACGTGGCGGCAACGCCGGCGCCTGAGCCAGATGGCGCTCGCGCTCGACGCGGATGTGTCCGCGCGCCACCTGAGCTTCGTCGAATCGGGCCGTGCGCAGCCGAGCCGCGAGATGGTGCTGCATCTCGCCGAACGCCTCGACGTGCCGCTGCGCGAACGCAATGCGCTGCTCGTCGCGGCCGGATTCGCGCCGCTGTTTCGCGAACGGCCGTTTTCGGACCCGCAACTGGATGCCGCGCGTCATGCGGTCGAAGCCGTGTTGCGCGGGCACGAGCCTTATCCGGCGCTCGCGGTGGACCGCCACTGGACGCTGCTCGCGGCGAACCGGATGCTCGGCGCGCTGGTCGCGCAGGCCGATCCGGCGCTGCTGCAGCCGCCCGTCAACGTGCTGCGGCTGAGCCTGCATCCGGACGGTCTCGCGTCGCAGATCGTCAACTGGCATGAGTGGCGCGCGCACATCCTGCATCGGTTGCAGCGGCAGATCGACGCGAGCGGTGATCGCACGCTGCATGCGCTGCGCGACGAGCTCGCCGCGTATCCGGCGCCGGCCGGGCAGCCCGACGACTCGCACGCGCGCACCGATTTCGCGGACATCGCCGTGCCGCTGCGGCTGCGCACGGCGAGCGGCGAGCTGACGTTCTTCAGTACGACGACGGTATTCGGCACGCCGGTCGACGTGACGCTGTCGGAACTCGCGATCGAGGCGTTCTTTCCGGCGAATCCGGAAACGGTGGAGGCGATGCGAGCGCTGGCGAACGGGTTGCCGGTGGCGTAACGCCGGCAGGCGTGGCGGGGCCGTGGCCGCGCTCAGCGGCGTTCGAGCGCCAGCTTCACGCCCAGCGCGAGCAAGACCACCCCGCTGACGCGATGCATGCGCGTCAGGATGCGCGGGTTGCGGCGAATCGATGCCGACAGCAGGCCCGCGAACAACGCGACCGGCCCCTTGACGAGAAACGTCAGCCCCGCAAACGTCGCGCCCAGCACGAACAGCGACAGCATCGGGTGCGGGGCGCCGGCCGGAACGAATTGCGGCAGAAACGCCAGGTAGAAAAGCGCGACCTTCGGATTCGACACGTTGGACAGCGCGCCTTGCGCGAACGTCCGCAGCCGCGATGCCGGCGCATTGCCATTGCCCGCGAGCGTCAATTCGCCCGTCGAGCGCAACAGCGTGATGCCGAGGTACAGCAGGTACAGCGCGCCCACCACCTTCAGCGCCGTGAACAGCCATTCGGAAGCCTGAAGCAGCGCACCCAGCCCGAGCGTCGCGAGCATCGTATGCACGAGCAGCCCGACGCTGACACCCGCGGCGGTCACGAGGCCCGCGCGCGTGCCGCCGGACAGCGTGCGCGACATCACGAGGACCATGTCCTGGCCGGGCGTCAGTATGATCAGAAGGGAGGTGGCCATGAACGGCAGCCAGGCGACGTGCGACATCGGGAAGCTCCTGAAGGGGGCCGCGGCGGGCGCGAATCGCGCGTTT
This sequence comes from Burkholderia sp. E168m15, assembly GCF_016586105.1. Lineage (NCBI taxonomy): Bacteria > Pseudomonadati > Pseudomonadota > Betaproteobacteria > Burkholderiales > Burkholderiaceae > Burkholderia > Burkholderia sp. E168m15. Next base: position 966 of record NZ_BCPO01000186.1, on the reverse strand, counting down.
TCGAGGGGCCGGGCAGTCGTCAGATTATCGGCAACTTCCCGTGGAGATTGGATGCAAATCCCGCTATTTTCGAAGTCCGATTTGGAGTTATTCTCCAACATCAACTTCATCTATAGCCAAAAATGCCAATCAAACTGGATGCAATCGATCGACGCATTCTGCGTGCGTTGCAGCAGAATTCGAACCAGACGAACGCCGACATCGCGCAACAGGCCGGACTGTCGCCCACGCCGTGCCTGCGCCGCGTTCACCTGCTCGAGGAACAAGGCGTGATCGACGCGTACGTCGCGTTGCTGAACCCTGCAGCCGTCGAGCTGCGCTTCACGGCATTCGTGCGCGTCACGCTGGAGCGCCAGGACAAGACGACGGTCGAACGCTTCGCGCGCGAGATGGAACACGCGCCCGAAGTGCTCGAATGCCATCTGATGGCCGGCAGCTACGACTATCTGCTGCGCGTGATCGCGAAGGATCTCGACGACTATCAGCGCTTTCAGATGGAAACGCTCACGCAGATCGAAGGCGTGCGCAACATCGAAACCGAGATCCCGCTGAAGCGCATCAAGCAGACGGTGAGGCTGCCGATCTAGGGGTCGAGAAACGTCACGGCCTCCCCGGCCGGTTGTCCGTTCAGCGCCTCGTCGCGCACGACGACCTGCCCGCGCACGACCGTATGCACGGGCCACCCCGTGACCGCACAGCCGTCGTACGGCGTCCACCCGCTCACGCTCGCGATCCATTCGTCGCGAATGATCCGCCGCGCGCGCAGGTCGACGATGCTGAAATCGGCGTCGTAGCCCGCCGCAATGCGTCCCTTCCCTTCGATGCCGAAAACGCGCGCCGGCCCGGCGCTGGTCAGGTCGACCAGCCGTTCGATGCTCAAACGGCCGGCCTGCACGTGATCGAGCATCAGCGGCAGCAGCGTCTGCACGCCGGTCATCCCGCTCGGCGACTGCGGATACGGGCGGC
>NZ_BCPO01000185.1:0-3072 GCF_016586105.1 Burkholderia sp. E168m15 | reverse complement strand
GCTTTTCGTCGCGCGTATGCGGCGCATGATCGCTGCCGATCACGTCGACCACGCCGTTGCGGACGGCCTGCCACAGCGCGTCCCGATGATGCCGTTCGCGCACGGGCGGATTCATCTGCGCGAACGTGCCGAGCCGCTCGTAGCAATCCGGCGCGTGCAAGCTCAGGTGATGCGGCGTGACCTCGACCGTCACGCGCCGCCGGTGCCGTGCGAGCAACGCCATTTCGTCCGCCGTGGATACGTGCAGCACATGCAGCCGGCGGCCCGTCTCGGCAGCCAGCCCGACGATGCGCCGCGTCGCGGCCAGCGCGCTTTGTGCGTCGCGCCAGCGCGGATGGTCGCGCACGTCGCCGCTCGCTTCCGCGATCGCCTTGCGCTCGCGCAGCCGCGCCTCGTCCTCCGCATGCACGGCCATGCGCCGCCGGCCGTGGCGCAATATCCGGCGCAACACGGTTTCGTCGTCGGCCAGCAGATCGCCGAACGAACTGCCCATGAAGACCTTCACCCCCGCGCAGCCGGGCAACCGTTCGAGCACCGGCAGCCGTTCGGCATTCACGGCCGAGCCGCCGATGTAGAACGCGTAGTCGCACCACGCGCGGCCGCGCGCGAGATCGAGCTTCGCGCTCAGATCCTGCTCGTCCAGCGTCAGCGGATGCGTATTCGGCATCTCGAAGATCGTCGTGACGCCGCCGAGCACCGCGCCGCGCGTGCCGGCCTCGAGGGTCTCCTTGTGCGTGAGCCCCGGTTCGCGGAAATGCACCTGACTGTCGACCACGCCCGGCAACACGTGCAAGCCGCGCGCATCGAGCAGCACGTCGGCGCTCCACACGCCGTGCAACGCGCCCAGCGCGACGACACGGCCGCCCGCGCACGCGACGTCGATCCGCTCGGCACCGTTGGGCGTCATCACCGTGCCGCCATGCACCAGCAGATCGGCGTGCCGCCGTGTCGATCGGTCGCCCGCTTCCTGTCGCAGCCGCTCGTCCATGCGTCAGAACTCGTTCTGGATCTGCTTGTAACCGAGCACCAGCGCATTGTTCGTCCGCGCGACGTCCTCGGAGAACTCGCTCGCATCGGCCGTCACCTGCGGCAGCGCGGCGAGATCGGTTTCCGGCCCGATGCGTTCGGTCGAGCGCACGTGGAAACCCGGCGGCAGGTGGCAGCCGTCGACGACCGCGTTGTAGCGCACCACGCAGCCGTCGTCGATCGTGCAGTTGAACAGTACGCTGTTGAAGCCGACGAACACGCCGTCGCCGACCGTGCACGGCCCGTGGACGATCGCGCGATGCGCGATCGACGTGTGCCGGCCGATCGTCACGCTCGCGCCCGATTTCGAATGGATCACGACGCCGTCCTGGATGTTCGAATGCGCACCGATCACGATCGGCGCGATCTGGCCGTCCGCATCGGTTTCGTCGGCGCGGATCACCGCGTACGGGCCGATGAACACGTTCTCCTCGACGATCACGCGCCCGCACAGGATGGCGGTCGGATCGACGAACGCGTTCGGATGAATGTGCGGCAGGTCGCCGCGCGGGTTCTTTCGGATCATCAGGATTCCTGCCGGGAAAGAGTATGGCCGCGCTTGAGCCGCTCGAACAGGCCGGGATCGCGCCACTGCGCGACGATGGCCGGCGCGAACACGATCGCGTCGAGGTCGATGCGGCCCATGCGCGGGTTGAATGCATCGTCGCGAAAGCACTGCGCGTAGCCGGTCTCGGTCTCGTGAACGATCACCGAATGCAGCCGCACGTCGGCTTCGCCGTTCGACATGCGCGTACCGCACAGCGCCGCATCGACGAGGCGAAAGAACACGCGCGAGAACTGCTCGGCGCTCGGCGACACCGGCAGCAGCACCCAGCGCTCGGAATGCCGGCGCATGCTTTCGACATAGCGCGGATCGTCGTCCGACCACAGCGTCACCGCGTGGTCGAACGCGTCAATCAGGTCGCGCACGTCGCCCTTGAGCAGCCCGAAGTCGTAGATCATCTGACCGTGATCCAGCGCATGGGCTTCGAGCAGCAGCTCGACGCGGTACGAATGGCCGTGGATCGAATGCGAGCAGCGCCGCGTGCTGCAGCCGCGCACGACGTGCGCATTCTCGAACCGGAACAGCTTGCGGATCAGCATGCGTCGGCGCCTTCGCGCAGCGGAGCGGCCCACGCCACCGCATCGTGCGGATGCAGGCTTTCGAGATGGCGCACCCGCACGCGCGGGCTCGCATGACGATCTTCGAGCGCGGCCTGCACGCGCCGCACCGCATCCTCGACGAACATCAGGTTGCCGCCGTTCAGCACCGCGAACGCCTGCTCGTCCGCGCGCTTGACGGCCGTCTGCACCGGCGTGCCGAGCGCCTGCTCGACGCGGTCGATCAGGTCGAGCAGCCCCAGCGTCGTGCCATCGGCAGGCAGCGCCACGCTGACGACGGCCTCGCTGCGCTGGCTGTGCGGCGTGGCGGCCGTCGCATGCCGTTTCAACCAGGCGGCGACTGCCGCCGGCTCCACGCGAGCCTCATGCCCGAATGCCGTCAGGAATGCCTGTTCGATCCAGTGCCGCGACAGCGCGGCCGAGCACGGGCACGTCGACGAATAGACGACCGTCACCTGCGCGCGCAGCGCGAACACATCGCCGGCCAGCGTCGCATCGAGACGCACCGGATAGGCCTTCCAGCCGGCCAGCCCCTCGGTCACGAGCGCCGTGCGGCGGGCCAGCAGGTCGAAGCGCAGCCGCACGCGCGCGCTGCGCGTCTCGCAGTCGCGGTGGCTGTCGACCATTGCGCGCAGCATGCGCTGCAAGCCGGCCGGCGACAGCGCTTCGCCGCCGGCGAGCCCGTCCAGCAGCCCGTGCAGCCGCGACATGTGGATGCCTTTCACCTGCGGCGCAGGCAGATCGACCTGCACGTCGGCACGCGCATGCACGTCGCGCCGGCAGCCGGGCTCCGCCACGACGACGGGCAGATCGATGCCCTGCATGCCGACCCATTCGAGCGGGCGGCGGCCCGGCGCGGCGTCGGTCAGGGAAATATCGGGAAGCGCTGCATTCATGCTTGAAATCCGGTGGAGCGCCTTCTCC
>NZ_BCPO01000184.1:0-39312 GCF_016586105.1 Burkholderia sp. E168m15 | reverse complement strand
GGAGCGCCTTCTCCATCCGGATCGATGCAGGCAGCGCGTTCAGGTCAGGCCCAGTCGTGAAACGGGTTGTCCCACGTGGTCCAGTGTTCGGGGCCGGCGGCCATCTCGGCATCGGTCAGCAGACACGCGTCGAAGCGCGCGCGCAGCGCCGGCTCGTCCATGTCCATGCCGATCAGCACGAGCTCCTGCCGGGCGTCGCCGACGTGCTCGTCCCAGCGCGCGCGGATCTGCGCGACGGCTTCGGCGTCCCGCGGCCAGCGCTCGGGCGGCACGGCCGCCCACCAGTGGCCGGCCGGCCCGTGCCGCGCGACCGCGCCGGCCTGCGACCACGAGCCGGCGACGGTCGGATGCGTGGCCAGCCAGAAGAACCCCTTCGAGCGGACGACGCCCGGCCATTCGCTCTCCACCAGATCGAAGAAGCGCTGCGGATGAAAGGGCCGCCGCGCGCGATAGACGAAGCTGCGGATTCCGTATTCGTCGGTCTCCGGCGTGTGCGTGCCGCGCAGCTCCTGCAACCAGCCCGGCGCGCGCGACGCCTCATCGAAATCGAACAGGCCGGTGTCGAGCACACGTTCCAGCGGCACCTTGCCGAATTCGGCGATCTCGATCCGCGCGCGCGGGTTCAGCCCGCGCAGCAGCGCGATCAGCCGCTCGCGCGCGCTGGCGTCGATCAGGTCGATCTTGTTGATCACGAGCACGTCGCAAAACTCGATCTGGTCGATCAGCAGATCGACGACCGTGCGGGCGTCCTCGTCGCCCATCGATTCGCCGCGCGCTTGCAGGCTGTCGCGCGACGCGTAATCGCGCAGGAAATTGAACGCGTCGACCACCGTCACCATCGTGTCGAGCCGCGCGACTTCGCCGAGGCTGCGACCGTCCTCGCCTTCGAACGTGAACGTCTCGGCCACCGGCAGCGGCTCCGAGATGCCGGTCGATTCGATCACGAGCTGATCGAAGCGTCCTTCGCGCGCGAGCCGGTCGACCTCGATCAGCAGATCCTCGCGCAGCGTGCAGCAGATGCAGCCGTTGCTCATCTCGACCAGCTTCTCGTCGGTGCGCGACAGTCCCGCGCCGCCGTCTCGCACGAGCGCGGCGTCGATGTTGACCTCGGACATGTCGTTGACGATCACCGCGACGCGCCGGCCCTCGCGATTGTTGAGGATGTGGTTGAGCAGCGTCGTCTTGCCGACGCCGAGAAAGCCGGACAGGACGGTCACGGGAAGCCGCGTGGACGGATGAAGGGCGGGGTTCATCGGGCGATTCCGGAAGAGGACGTTGGAGATGAAATGATATATTGTATCGCTACGATATAACATATCATTTCAAACGTCCAGCAGCCCTGCTCATCGATGTGCTCGTGCCGACAGCGAAGGCAGTACGCGGCGCCGTGCCGGTACCGCCCCGCTGCCCATTACGTATAGAGCGACGCCGGCGGCAACTCACCCGTCAGCGCATACCGGCCCACGTCGCGCAGCCGGTAGTCGAGCGGATCGTGCAGCGTATGCGTGCGCGCGTTCCGCCAGAAACGGTCGAGGCCCAGCGACGCGGCCGTCGCGCGCGCGCCGCATGCATCGAACAGCGCCTCGCCGTTATCCAGCGCCGCGCGCTGCGCGACGATCTTCGCTTCCGACACCGCGAGCGCGACTTCGGCGCGTTCGTCGGCCGTCAGCGCATCCTGTCGCGTCCACGCGTGCTGCAACGCGTTGGCCGCGCGATCGGCCAGCGCCGTCGCGGCGATCGCGCGCACGCGCATGTCGCCGAAGCGCTGCAACGTGTACGGATCGTCTTCGGCCCGCTCGACGTCCGAATGAATCCACGGGCGGCCGTGCTGCCGCACGTAGTCGCGTGCCTCGGCCAGCGCGCCTTCCGCCAGGCCGACGAACAGGTTCGTCAGCACGAGCTGCGACACCAGCGTGCGCAGCGTCGCGCGCGGCGTCGGCGGCGCTTCCGACCGGTGCAGCACCTCGTCCGGCGCAAGCGTCACGCCGTCGAAGCGCACGCTGCCGCTGTCGGTCTGGCGCTGGCCGACCGGGTCCCAGTCGTCGTTGACGGTGATCCCGGCCCGATCGGTCGGCACCACGCCGAACACGGTGCGGCCGATGGCCGGATCGTGCGCGGATACCGTCATCCGCTGCGAGCCGCGCGTGCCGGAACAGAAGCCCTTCACGCCGTCGAGCCGGTAGCCGCCGTCGGGCGTCGCCGTGGCGACGAGCCGCGTGTCGAGCGGATTGACCGCGTTGCCCCACCACCAGCGCCGGTCGACCGTGCCGCGCAGGTAGCGTTCGCGCTGCGCGGCGTTGCCCCACACGTCGACGCTCACCACCTGCAGGCACTGGAAGCCGACGAGATGCGCGAGCGCGCTGTCGACCCGCGCGACCTGCCGGATCGCGTCGTAAATCTCGGGCCACGCCGCTTCCTGCCCGCCGAACGCGCGCGGCACCGCGAGCGTCAGCAAACCCGCGTCGGCGAGCCACTGCTTCTCCCGGGCGGCATGACCGCCCGCGCGGTCGCGCTCGGCGGCGCTCACGCGCAGCGCGTCGATCGCGCGCGCCAGCGCCGCGCGGTCGACGGCCGGTGCATCGGTATCCGGCGCCAGCGTCGCCGGGCCGCGGGGATCGTTCATGCGACAGCTTCCTGTTCAACGGTTTCGCCCGACAGCGGGACGAGCGCGCCCAGCTGACGGCCGGTCAGCCGCGACAGGATCTCGCGCCGCCAGTCGTCGTAGATCGCACGATATTCGGCGATATCCGCGCCGAACACCAGTGCGGTATGCGCGTACTCGTCGTGCAGATAGCCGTCGAGCCGCGCCTGGGTTTCCTCGTCGGCCGCGATCACGCGATCGATCAGCGCGTCGCGCTCGGCGGCCGGCAGCGCCTGCAGCGTGTCGAACCACCACTGGACGATCTGCACGCGATGCCATTCCTCGTCCGGGCGAATCCGGTTCTCGCCGTGCTCGCGCATCGCGCTGTCGCCGATGCGGCCGGTCTTGCGCTGAATCCACAGCTTCGCGAGGATGTGCAGCTCGTAGTGCCATTCGAACGCGAGAAAGCCCGCGACATCGCGCACCGCGATGTCGCCGATACGCGCCCAGTGCGCGGCGACGAGCCGGTCGACCTCCGGCAGCGGATCGCGCCCCGTGAGTTCGGCCACGCGTTCGCGGCCGATCACCGCATGCGCGCCATCGTCGCCGAGCTGGCGCGACAAGATCAGCTGGAAATGCGGATCGTCGCGGAACAGCGTGTCGATCGCCTTCGCGACGACCTGCACGATGAACAGGTCGTGCGACGCCATCTTCGTGTAGTAGTCGGCGACGGCAGCCAGCTCGTCGCCGTTGCGCGGCTCACGCGACGGCGTCGCCACTTTGTCGGGGAAGTCCGGACGATGGCGTCGCGCCACCTCCAGAAAGAGCGCTTCCTCGAATTGTCCGTTCCATTCGCGCGACGCGCCGATGGGCAAGGTCATGGTTGTTCTCTCAGGATCAGGAATGAAACGAGCGGACGCTCGTGGCGTCGCTCAGGTGCGCCGGGTCACGCGTCGGACCAGGCGGTCGCCCGTGATTTGCACGGCCGAGACGAGCGCGATCAGGATCACGATCACGGTCGCCATGACGGTGGTGTCGAAACGTTGATAGCCGTAGCGGATCGCGAGATCGCCGAGCCCGCCCGCGCCGACGGCGCCCGCCATCGCGGTCGAGCCGATCAGCGCGACGACGGTGATCGTGAAGCCGCCGAGCATGCCGGGCAGCGCTTCGGGCAGCAGCACGTGCCACACGATGTGGCGGCGTTTCGCGCCCATCGCGAGCGCGGCCTCGATCAGCCCGCGATCGACTTCGCGCAGGCTCACTTCGGCGATCCGCGCGAAGAACGGGATCGCGGCGATCGACAGCGGCACGACGGCCGCCCACACGCCGATCGTCGTGCCGATCAGCACGCGCGTGAACGGCAGCAGCGCGACCAGCAGGATGATGAACGGCGTCGAGCGAAACACGTTGACGAGCGCGCCGAGCACCGCGTTCACGCCGCGCCGCGCGTAGATGCCGCCGGGCGCGGTGGTCACGAGGATCACCGCGAGCGGGATGCCGATCAGCGCGGCGATCGCGGCCGACGCGGCGACCATCGACAGCGTGTCGCGGATCGCGTCGAGCAGTTCGGGCCACCAGAGATCAAACATAGCCGAGCACCTCCGCATGATTCGCATGACGGCGCGCGCGTTCGAGCAGCGCGGTGACCGCACCGCCGCATGCCGCCGACGGGCCATCATCCGCACGCGGCGTCGCAGCGATCACGAGCCGCCCTTGCGCATGCCCCTGGATGCTTTCGATGCCGCCGTGCAGAAATCGCACGGAGCCGCCGAGCGCCGCCGCGAGCGCGCCGACGTCCGGCTCGCCGCCGCTCTCGCCCGTATAGCGGACGTCGAGCACGATCTGTGCGCCGTCGGGCAGCGCGGCCGGCTCGGGCAGCGGCCGCACCCGCGTGGCCAGTTCGGCCGGCAGGTCGTGCTGCAGCGTGCTCAGCAGCGCGCGCGTCGCGCCGTGGCGCGGATCGCCGAACACGCGCCACACGGGGCCGGTTTCGACGACTTCGCCCTGTTCGATCACCGCGACCGTGTCGCACACCGCGCGGATCACCTCCATCTCGTGCGTGATCAGCACGATCGTCAGCCCGAGACGGCGGTTGATGTCGGCGAGCAGCGCGAGGATCGATTGCGTGGTTTCCGGATCGAGCGCCGACGTCGCTTCGTCGCACAGCAGCACCTCCGGATCGTGCACGAGCGCCCGCGCGATGCCGACGCGCTGCTTCTGCCCGCCCGACAGGCTCGCCGGGTACGCGTCGCGCTTCGCGGCGAGCCCGACGAGCTCGAGCAGCGCCTCGACCTTGCGCACGCGCTCGGCCTTCGGCACGCCGGCGATCTTCAGCGGCAGCGCGACGTTCTCGAACACCGTCTTCGCGGACAGCAGGTTGAAATGCTGGAACACCATGCCGGTGCGGCGCCGCAACGCGACGAGGCCGTCCTCGTCGAGCGCGCCGACGTCGACGCCCTGCACGCGCACCCGGCCCGAACTCGGCCGTTCGAGGCCGTTCAGGAGGCGCAGCAACGTCGACTTGCCCGCGCCGCTGCGGCCGATGATCCCGAACACCTCGCCGCGCCGCACGTCGAGCGTCACGTCGCGCAGCGCGGCGGCCTGGCCGCGCGGCGTCGCGAATACCTTGCCGACCTGCTCCAGCGACACGGCCGCGCCGCCGACCGGCGTCACGGCTTCCTCATGTGCCGCTGCATCGGCGCCGGCACCGGCGCGCACGGCCGATGCCTCGATGAAACCCAGCGTATCGAACAATTGCGTCATCGCTTCCCTCCGTCACGTTCAGGCATGCGCGGGATGCGCGGGTTCGGCTGCGGCGGCCGGCCGGTGCTGCGCGCCGGTATGCCAGGCGGGCAGGCGCGGGCCCGCGCCGAACAGCTTCTCGCGCAGCGTCGGCGCGGGATCGTAGTCTTCCTTGTAGACACCGCGGTTCTGCAGCTCGGGCACGACCCAGTCGACGAAATCCTCGAACGACTCGGGCATCACGGTGCGCGTCAGGTTGAAGCCGTCGATGCCGGCCTCGTCGATCCACGACTGCAGCTCGTCCGCGACCTGCGACGGCGAACCGACGATCGGCGCATAGCGGCCGCCCAGCGACATCTGTTCGAGCATGCGGCGCACGGTCCAGGTGCCGGTCGTGCTCTTGCGCGAGATCGCGTCGACGGCCGACTGGATCGAATCGGTCTTCACGTACGAGATCGGCTCGTCGAGGCCGTATTTCGCGAAGTCGATGCCGGTCGAGCTCGCGAAATGCGCGAGGCCGGCTTCCGGGCTCGCGTAGCGCCGGTATTCGTCGAATTTCTCGCGGGCGAGCAATTCGGTCTCGGCCGTGACGACGCTCACGCCGGCAAAGATCTTGATCGACGCCGGGTCGCGCCCCTGCCGCGCGGCGGCGGCACGAATGTCGAGCGTCGCCGCGCGCGCCGCGGCCTTGCTCTGCCCGTTCACGAACACGCATTCCGCGTGACGGCCCGCGAACTCGACGCCGCGCGCGGACGAGCCGGCCTGGTACAACACCGGCGTGCGTTGCAGCGATGGTTCGCTCAGATGAATCGCATCGATCGAATAGAACGGCCCGTCGTGCTTCACGCGCCGCACCTTGCCCGGCTGCGCGAACACGCGCGCCTGCGCGTCGCGGATCACCGCGTCGTCGTCCCAGCTCTGTTCCCACAGCTTGTAGACGACGTCCATGTAGTCGTCCGCGCGCTCGTAGCGGTCGTCGTGGCCGATCTGCTGCGCGAGCCCCATCCCGCGCGCGGCGCTGTCGAGATAGCCGGTGACGATGTTCCAGCCGACGCGCCCTTTCGTCAGATGATCGAGCGTCGACATGCGGCGCGCGAACAGGTACGGCGGCTCGTAGGTCAGGTTCGCGGTCACGCCGAAGCCGAGATGCCGCGTGACCTGCGCCATCGCCGGCACGAGCAGCAGCGGATCGTTGACGGGCACCTGCACCGATTCGCGCAGCGCGGCGTCCGGGCCGCCGCCGAACACGTCGTACACGCCGACGATGTCCGCGAGAAAGATCCCGTCGAACTTGCCGCGCTCGAGCGTCCGCGCGAGATCGGCCCAGTAATCGAGATCGGTGTAGTGCGCGGAGCGGTCGCGCGGATGCGTCCACAGCCCGTGGTTGATGTGCCCGACGCAGTTCATGTTGAACGCGTTGAGCAGGATCTTCTTGCGGTTCTCCGTCGTCATGCCGCCTCCGTCACCACGCGATCGCGTACAGCGAGCCGAACGCGTTGTCGAGCGCCTTGCGCACCGCCGGCGAGTGCTGGTAGATCGAGATGAACTTGCGGATGCGCGGATCGTTCGCGCTCTCGGGCCGCACGACCCACTGGATCGCGAAGTTCTTGTTCTCGGTGCCGTCGAACAGCAGCGCGCCGTTCGGGTCGGTCGTGCCGGCGAGCTTGATGAAGCTCGGGTAGCCCTGCGCGAGATCGACGTCGTCGAGCGAGCGCGCGAGCTGCGACGCTTCGAGCGGGATGATCTTCAGGTGCTTCGGGTTGGCGACGATGTCGTGCGTGGTCGCGCGGTAGTCGGCGCCCGGCTTCAGCGTGATGAGCCCCGCGCGCTGCAGCAGCAACAGCCCGCGCCCGCCGTTCACCGGATCATTCGCGATCGCGACGCGCGCGCCGTCCTTCAGCTCGGCGAAGCTCTTCACCTTCTTCGAATAGAGGCCGATCTTCATGATCGTGCCGGGCGCGATCGAGATGAAGTTGTAGCCGCCCTGCTTCTTCGCGTTCTCGAGAAACGGGATGTGCTGGAAGTAGTTGACGTCGATGTCCTTGTTCGCGAGCGCCGCGTTCGGCGTATTCCAGTCGGTGAATTCGACGATCTTCACGTCGAGGCCCTGCTCCTTCGCCTCCTTCGCGGCGATCTTCAGCGCCTCGATCTGCGGGCTGGTCGAGATGCCGACCTTCAGCGGCGCGGTGTCGGCGCGCGCGCCGTTCAGCAGCGCGACGCCGAGCAGCGCGGCCGTCAGCAGGCGGGCGAGGCGGGCCACTCGGCCGGCGGAAAAGCGGGCGGAAAACACGGGATGCAGCATGGGAACCACTCTCCTGTCCAAAGACGGTATCGATGGATGAGCGACGCCGCGGCGAACGCGCGGGCGTTCTCCGGACGGTCGTCGTCCCATCGGAAAAGGATCAGCCGATGATAGAGAGCGGCGAGAGGGCGGTCTACGAAGCGATTGTGCGAAGAAAATCGCGCGCGGCGATATGGCGGGCGGGACGGCGGCCGCCGGGCATGACCTGGCGCCCGGGCCGCCGTCAGGCCGAAATCTCGGCCTGCCCGCCGCGCCGATTCCGAAATCTCGGCCACTTCGCGTGAAAAACCCTTTCCGCAGACGAAATAAATCCCTTATGAATCAACGGATTAAAAATATTCCGGCGCGTCGGCATTCTGGCATGGGGGTTGCGTAATAGACGGCACACGATGCCGCGAAGCGATGCAGGCATTCCAAACATCAGGAGACACGTCTTGCAGACCTCTATCCATACCCCGTCCCATCCCGAGCCGATTGCCGAAGCCGGCCCCGCCACGCGCGAACGCTTCTGGCCGGAAGGCTGGTGGAAGCTGATGGAAATCCGCATCGGCATCATCCCGCTGCCGGTCTACGTGATCCTGTTCGGGCTGATCGTCGGCTTCGCGGTGACGGGCAAGGTGCCCGGCGAGATCTCGATGGCGATCGCCGTGCTCGCGTTCTTCGGCTTCACCTGCGCCGAACTCGGCAAGCGCCTGCCGCTCTTGCGCAACATCGGCGCGGCCGCGATCTTCGCGACCTTCGTGCCGTCGGCGCTCACGTACTACCACGTGCTGCCGAAGCCGGTGCTGAACCTGACGGTCGAATTCACGAAGTCGACCAACTTCCTGTACCTGTTCATCGCGTCGATCATCGTCGGCAGCATCCTGAGCATGGATCGCCGCGTGCTGATCCAGGGCTTCGTGAAGATCTTCATTCCGCTCGCGGCCGGCTCGGTCGCCGCGGCGATCGTCGGCACGGCGGTCGGCACCGCGCTCGGCCTCGGCGCACGCCACACGCTGCTGTACATCGTCGTGCCGATCATGGCGGGCGGCGTCGGCGAAGGCGCGATTCCGCTGTCGATCGGCTATTCGGAACTGATGCACCTGCCGCAGGGCGAGATGTTCGCGATGGTGCTCCCGCCGGTGATGCTCGGCAGCCTGACCGCGATCATCCTGTCGGGCGCGCTCGACATGCTCGGCAAGCGCCTGCCGCACCTGACCGGCAATGGCCGCCTGCAGGTCGGCGAAAGCGGCGACATGATGCCGGAGAACGAAGAGATCCGCGGTCACGTCGACGTCACGCACATCGCGGGCGCCGGCATCACCGCGATCACGCTGTACCTCGTCGGCCTGATGGCGCACAAGCTGTTCGGCCTGCCCGCGCCGGTCGCGATGCTGTTCCTCGCGGTGCTGGTGAAGCTCGCGCGTGCGGTGTCGCCGCCGCTGCAGGAAGGCGCGTTCGTCGTCTACAAGTTCTTCTCGACCGCCGTCACGTATCCGCTGCTGTTCGCGATCGGTGTCGCGATGACGCCGTGGGACAAGCTGACCGCCGCGTTCACGATCGTCAACGTGGTCACGATCGTGTCGACCGTCGCGACGCTGATGGGCACCGGTTTCGTGGTCGGACGCCTGCTGAAGATGTACCCTATCGACACCGCAATCGTGAACGCCTGCCACAGCGGGCAAGGCGGCACCGGCGACGTCGCGATCCTGACCGCCGCGAACCGGATGCAGCTGATGCCGTTCGCGCAGATCGCCACCCGCATCGGCGGCGCGATCGTCGTCACGGTGACGCTGATCCTGGTCGCGCACTTCGGATAACGCGCGGCCGCGCGCACCGTCGCGCCGGCCGCTTCAGACGCGCCGCCGCCGGCTCTGCCGGTGCGCGGCGCGCGTCGTTGCGGGCGACCGGCGGGGGCAACCGGCCGGCGGCGGCCGACGGTTGCGAACGGCCGACGTTGCGGGCTTCGATGAGGGCGAACGTGCAGAAGAGCTTCAAGGGAATCCCGTGGTGGGGCTGGGCCTCGGCCGCGGTGCTGTATGTCGGCGTGGCCGGCGCGGCCGTCGATTTCGCGTGGGAACGCGCGATCGACGCGCTCGAGGAGGCCGGCGCGCACCGGCTCGACCTGTATGCGTCGAGCCTGAAAAGCGAGCTCGGCCGCTTCGAGATCCTGCCCGGCCTCGTCGCGCGGCAGGACGGCGTGCGCGCGATGCTGAAAGCCGCGCCGAACGATGCGCCCGAGCTCGTGCATGCGGTGAACACCTACCTCGAAGCCGTGAACCGCGACGCGGGCAGCGGCGCGGTCGACGTGATCGATCTGCAAGGCGACGTGATCGCCGCGAGCAACTGGAACGAGACGATCAGCTTCGTCGGCACCAACGTGTCGTACCGGCCGTACTTCAAGGACGCGCTCGCGCGCGGCAGCGGCCGCTTCTTCGGCATCGGCACCAACACCGGCGTGCCCGGCGTCTACTTCGCGAGCGCGGTGCGCAGCGACGGCGTGCCGATCGGCGTGGCCGCCGTGAAGATCAGCGTCGACCCGCTCGAATCGGCATGGCGCGCGCCGGGCGTCGCCGCGCTGGTCGTCGACAGCAACGGCGTGGTCGTGATCTCGACCGAACCCGCATGGAAATTCACCGCGCTGCGCCCGATCACCGCGCAGCAACAGCGCGACATCCAGGCGTCGCGCCAGTACGCGGGCCGCACCGTCGACGCGCTGCCCTACCGCCACATCGGCGACCGCAGCTCGGCCGCGTGGTTCGGCACCTTCCCCGATCCGCGCCACGCCGGCCGCACCACGCGCTATCTCGTGATGTCGCGCCCCGCGCCGCAAGCCGGCGATTCGCTGATGGTGCTGCTCGACATTGCGGGCGCGCGGCGCCAGCAGCAGACGGCGTTCGTGTTCGTCACCGGCGCGTTCCTGATCGCCGCGCTGCTGGCCGGCTATGCGATCCAGCGCCGCCGGGCGATCCTCGCGCGGCTGAGCGCGCAGGACGCGCTGCGCCGCGCGAACGACCGGCTCGAACTGACCGTCGCGCAGCGCACGGCCGCGCTGACGGCCGCGAACGAGCGGATGCAGCGCGAGATCGACGAACGCGAACGCACCGAGCAGCGGCTGCGCGCGTCGCAGCAGGAAGTCGTGCACGCAGGCAAGCTCGCGGTGCTCGGGCAGATGGCCGCCGGCCTCACGCACGAACTGAACCAGCCGCTCGTCGCGATCCGCACGCTGTGCGACAACGCGCGCACCTTCTTCGAGCGCGGCCAGCCGGCGCCGGCGCTCGCGAACCTCGAACGAGTCGGCAAGCTGGTCGACGGCATGGCCGTGCTCACCGGCGAGTTGAAGACCTTCGCGCGCAAGCCCGACGTCGAGCGCGTCGCGGTGTCGCTGAACGAGGCCGTCGCGCATGCGCGGCTGATCTACGATGCGCGGATTCGCGACGAAGGCGTGCGGCTCGACGTGAACATCGCACCCGGCACGACGGTCTCGGCCGAATCGAGCCAGTTGCAGCAGGTGATCGTGAACCTGCTCGGCAACGCGCTCGACGCGGTGCACGACGCACCGGTGCGCCGTATCGTCATCGAGGCGGCCGAAACCGGCGATGCGGACGATGCGACCAACGCCGGCCGCGTGCGCCTGACGGTGGCCGACAGCGGCGCCGGCATCGCGCCCGACGTGCTGCCGCACCTGTTCGAGCCGTTCGTCACGACCAAGCCGCGCGGCCAGGGCCTCGGGCTCGGCCTCGCGATCACGTCGCGCATCGTCGAGGCGTTCGGCGCGAGGATCACCGCGACGAACCGCGACGAAGGCGGCGCGCAGTTCACCATCGAATTCGCGGCGGCGACGCCGCAACAGAGGACAGAGCATGGAAGATGAGATTCGGGTGCTGGTCGTAGAGGACGATGAAAACGTCCGGATCGGCGTCGAGCAGGCCGTCGCGCTCGCCGGGTTCCCGGTCGACGCGTTCGCGGCGGCCGCCGACGCGCTCGCCCACGTCGCGCCCGGCGCGCCGGTGGTGATCGTGTCGGACGTGCGGATGCCGGGCATCGACGGGCTGCAGTTGCTCGACCGCGTGATGGCCATCGATGCGCAGATCCCGGTCGTACTAATCAGCGGCCACGCGGACATCTCGACGGCCGTCGGCGCGATGCAGGTCGGCGCGTACGACTTCATCGAGAAACCGTTCTCGTCGGACCTGATCGCCGGCCGCGTCGCGCGCGCGGTGGAGAAGCGCCGCCTGACGCTCGAGGTGCAGGGGCTGCGCGCGGCGCTGAACAACTGGCAGGGCATCGAGGCGTTCGTGCTCGGCAAGTCGCCCGCGATGGCCGACGTGCGCAAGAAGATCCTGCGCCTCGCCGATACGTCGGTGTCGGTGCTGATCACCGGCGAGACGGGCACCGGCAAGGAACTGATCGCGCGCAGCCTGCACGACTTCGGCGGTCGGCGCGACGCGCATTTCGTCGCGCTGAACTGCGGCGGCCTGCCCGAGCAGGTGTTCGAGAGCGAGCTGTTCGGGCATGAGGCCGGCGCGTTCACCGGTGCGATCAAGAAGCGCATCGGCAAGATCGAATGGGCGGACGGCGGCACGCTGTTCCTCGACGAGATCGAGACGATGCCGATCGCGCTGCAGATCAAGATGCTGCGCGTGCTGCAGGAGCGCGTGGTCGAGCGGCTCGGCGCGAACGACCTGATTCCGGTCGACTGCCGCGTGGTGGCCGCATCGAAGGCCGATCTCGCCGAACTCGCCGCCGACGGGCGCTTTCGCGCGGATCTGCTGTATCGCCTCAACGTCGCGCAGATCGAGTTGCCGCCGCTGCGCGAACGGCGCGAGGACGTGCCGCTGCTGTTCGAGCATTTCGTGCTCGCGGCCGCGCGGCGCTTCGGGCAGCCGGCGCCGGTCGTCACCGCCGCGCAGGTGTCCGAACTGATGATGCACGCGTGGCCCGGCAACGTGCGCGAACTGCAGAACGTGGCCGACCGCTTCGTGCTCGGGCTGACCGGCGACAGCCTGCTGTCGTCCGGCGGCGCACCGACGGCCGGCAGCACGCTCGCGGAACAGCTCGCGTATTTCGAGCGGATGCTGATCGAGGACATGCTGCGGCGTCACAACGGCAACGTCGCGGACGCGAGCGAGGCGCTCGGCATGCCGAAGAAAACGCTCTATCACAAGCTGCGCAACCTGCGGATTCCCGCGCGCGGCGACGCGGCGGCCGACGGCGGCGAATGACGCGCACGAGGACACGCACCCCAGCATGGATCGCATCGACATCACCGACCACGGCCGCATCGCCGGCCATTTGATCCGCGGCGTCACGCGCGCGCAGAAAACCTTCCGCCCGAGCGACTGGCCCGAGCGCCTCGCGGGCGTCATCACGCTGTTCGTCGGCGAGCGGCGGCCCGGCTATCCGTGCGCGCTGTCGCGGCTCGCGATGCCGGTCGTCGACGGCGGCGTCAAATGCCTGTTCGTGTCCGACGAATTGCGCGCCGTGTGCGCCGATGCGTTCGAGTTCGCGATGCAGTTCGCGGCCGACAATGATCTGCCGGTCGAGCTCCAGGGCGTGCCCGCGTTGACGGTGCGCTGACGCGTGGGCTGCGGCCGGCGCCCTAGGGCACTTCGCCGAACAGCGCTTCGAAACCGTTCTTGCACAGCCTGAGTAAATCCTCGGGCTCGATCTGCCGGTCGGGCCGCGGAATGTCCGCCGCTGCACGAATGGTGTCGTTCACTTCAGCGAAAAATGCGCCGACGCCCGCATCGAGGGACCTGCGCTGAGCATCCGACAACGTGGGTTCGAGGCGCTTCCAGACCGGGACAAGCTCGTCCTCGATCGCGCCGCCAAAAAGGAGCATCGCATCGTGGATGTAAAGCACATCCTGAGCGCGCTTTTCCGGAATCCTGTCGTCACGAATCAGCAGCTTCTGGACCATGAAGCTCACCGGATTGGGGATACGTAGGTCGACCAGTGCATCGCCACACCCTGACTCCTCGGCGGGAATCGTCACGAGCCAAGGTTCGTGCAGCAGTATCTCCAGATGGCGCAGCTTCTGTGAAACAACGCCGGCATTCGCCTCCGTTGCGTCTTGCTCCATCCGCCTCGTGACCTTGTTGCGCCGCAAGAGGCTACCTGTCAGCGGCGTAAGAAATTCTGCGTAAAACCCGTTGGCTTGCTTGCCGAGGGTGTAACGCATCGCCGGCGGTTTGAACCCGCCGGCGAAATTCGGTTCCTCCTTGAAACCCGCGCTTTCGAGCGCCTTCTTGATATCTCCTTCGAGTACCTCGCGTTCTGCGTACGCGACGTCGGCATCCTGCGTGAAGATCGGCTTGTGGTCGGGCTTCCAGGCACGCGGCTCATACGAATAGAGCCGAAAAGCCCAGCCTCCGATGAAAACGATCCTGGCTCGCCACGGCGCCAACGTCATCGCGAGATTGCTGAAATCGGCCAATTCGCTCACGCACCTTCTCCAGTCACGTTCACGAGCACGCCGTGCTCCAGTTCAGCCGCCTGCTCCGCCCCGCGCGCCGGGTGAGCGGAAACGTCGAGCCAGGTCTGGATGATGTCCGTGACCGGCAAACCATCGCGGTAGACAACACCCCGCCCCAGTGATTGGGGAAAGCCAGGCTGTTGCAAGACGAGATCGGGGCGCTCGCCCTCTTTGGCCCGACGCAGTGGTCGCCAGTTTTCGGCTTCCATCAGGCTAGGGACCCAGACCGTTGGCGGGACGCCGCTGACATGGCCGACACCGAGTGCATCGGCCGCGGCAAAAAGGCCGAGCGTGCCGCCCTCATTCTTGAGCACCTTGCGCAACTGGACGTCCGGCGCGGCCGGCACAAGAAACTTCATCGGCACCGCCGCTGCCTGCCTCAGGTATTCAGCCTTCCAGCGTTGAGCGAGTTTTCGCCGTTGCACGACCTTCAGGAACGGCTTCGTCTCGATGAAACCCTCCTGTTTGAGCGCATGGATCAGTCGCGTCGCCGTCATTACCGAGACATCGGCGGCACGCGCGAGGTCGGTGGCCGTGGTGTATCGCCGGCCCTCCGCACCGATAAGGTTCTCTCTCTTGATATCGATCGCGAGCAGGAGCTTGAGCATCCACTGGTTCAGATCCGAGAATGCCAGCCCCGGCTGGACACTGCGACTACGGCTGTAGGAGCGAGTCGACTGCCCCGGATGCTCGGAAATATCCAGCCCCGGAAACCGGACATATCGCGTTCCGTCGGCCGAGAGTACGGCGAAGGGCTCACGGTCGGCGAACTCAGCGTGAAAATCGGCCAATCGCTGGATGAGCGACGGCGGAGCACTGCCGACCCAAATCAGAATCGCGGGCCGCATCTTCTGCCGTTTCGCGTATGCACGTGCCTCGAGGAGCGCCTGAGCAAAGAGCGCGGTAACGCGATCAGCACGCCCCTCGTTGAACGTCTTGAGGTTCGCGACGTACGTTTGGCCCTTGTCATTGCTCAGGATGAGGTCTCCGACATGATCCTGAGCAATCTCCTCGACCACGCGCCACCCCTCTGCTTTCTCGAACAACGTCCGGAAAGCGTCAAGCGCAACGCGCGCCGGCATAGGGTTCGGCAGCGATCTCATATCACACTCACTTGGCCAAGTGATATCACTTGGGCGCGTTAAATGACATGGCCATGTTATGACCATCTCGACCACGCCGCAAGTGTCCCTCGCTCCGACATCGCTTTCACACCGTCATTGTTGATGCTCGGCCACCGAGATCCTCTATGTAGGAACCCCACACGGATGCAGCCGAGTCGTATGCGAATCGTCAGTCCCCTCAGCCCGACAAGTGTTTCCAGCCGAGCCATCAATAAAATTGATCGTGACGATGAAAATTATGCGTTTTCCTTGCAGGTCGCCGTGATGCATAGTTGCGTCGTGTTGACGCACCTTTGAGTCTTTCAGTCATGAACATGCGAATCGAGCCGTCCGTGCTCGCGAACCCCGACCTGCAATTTGCGACGCTTTCGTCAGGCATCAGCCTGCCGTATGTCGAGCGGGGCAGCGGTGCGCCGATGGTGTTCGTGCACGGCTCGCTGTGCGACTACCGCTACTGGGATCCGCAACTGGCGGCGCTGTCGGCCCACTACCGCTGCATCGCGCCGAGCCTCAGCCACTACTGGCCGGCCGTCGAAGCGGGCATCCAGGACGAGTTCAGCTGGCAGAACCACGTCGACGAGCTCGCCGAATTCATCGACGCGCTCGATCTCGGCCCCGTGCACCTGGTCGGCCATTCGCGCGGCGGCAGCGTCGCGTTCAACGTCGCGCGCCAGCATCCGCACCTCGTCGAGTCGCTGACGCTCGCCGATCCGGGCGGCCCGCTCCAGCAGCCGGGCGTGCGCGAAGCCGCGCTGCCGGCCGCCGCCCTCGCGCTGCGCACGAAGGCCGTGAACCTGATCGATCAAGGCGACGTCGAAGCCGGCCTCGAGATGTTCGTCGATTCCGTGAGCCTGCCCGGCGCATGGAAGAAGAGCACGGCGCGCTTTCGCACGATGGCGATCGACAACGCGAGCACGCTGCCGAAGCAACTGCGCGACCCGCTGCCCGCGTATTCGCAGCACACGGCTGGCGACATCGCATGCCGCACGCTGCTGATCGACGGCCAGCGCAGCCCGAAGATGTTCCGCCACAACGTCGACACGTTGTCGCAGTGGATCGGCCATGCGCAACGGCAGACCGTCGCCGGTGCGTCGCACGGGATGAATGCGGCGAGTCCGGCGGTGTTCAACCGTTACGTGCACGAGTTCGTCGCCGCGTAACGCGAGCGGGCGGCATGCGCGCCGCCCGGCCTTCCTCTTTCTTGCAGAAGCGAAACGTCGCGGGTGCCCGCATCGTTTCGCATCCCTCTGCATCCGTCTACATTACGCCACCGGCGCCGCCTTGCGCGTCACCGCATCCGGCAACCCGAACACGCTGTCGAACGCCCAGTTGTACGTGAACGTGAAGATCGGGAAGAACACGATCAGCACCGCGTCGTACAGGAACGCCTGCCATAGCGACACGTCGAGCCACCACGCGATCAGCGGAATCAGGAACGTCACGAGCGCGACCTGGAACCCGATCGCATGCACGACACGCCGCCCGACGGTGCGCGTCGTTTCCGCCCGTCGCCGCTCCCACGCCTCGAACCCGAGGTTGTACAGAAAATTGACGGTGACGCCCGTCGTCGAGATCATCACGCCGAGCAGCCCGCTCGTCGCCGCGCTCGCGCCGCTCAGCATCCCGAGCACCGACGACGCGACGAGGATGCCGAGCACCTCGAACATCACGACGTAGACTATGCGTCTCTTCCATCCTTGCATGACCGACCACCCTCATATCGAACAATGTGGCGAGACTACAGCGGGCACTGCATCCGCCAAAGTCAGGTCCTTTCAATTTTTCTGACAGGAGGCGGCCGACCATGCTGACCAGCGATCACATCGACATGCTGCTGACCGTCATCGACAAAGGCTCGTTCTCGGCCGCCGCGCGTGCGCTCGGCCGTACGCCGTCGGCGGTCAGCATGGCGATCGCGAACCTCGAGGCCGAGCTCGACCTCGTGCTGTTCGACCGCGGCACGCGCGAGCCCACGCCGACCGCCGCGATGGCCGCGCTGCTGCCCGATGCGCGCGCGATCGCCGAACGGCTGCATGCGCTGCGTGCGCATGCGCAGCACTTGTCGGAAGGCGTCGAGGACACGCTGCGGCTCGGGCTCGCGGCCGAAATCGACGGCGTGCCGATTGCGCGCGCACTGACCGCCGTGGCCACGAAATATCCGGCGCTCGCGGTCAGCGTCGTCACGGCGCCGCAGGATGCGATCGTCGACGCGCTGCATCGCGGCACCGTCGATCTTTGCGTCGCGTACGGCGGGCTCGATCTTCATCCGCAGGAACAGATTCACGCGCTGTGGACCGAGACATTGATCGCGGTCGCCGCGCCCGGCCATCCGGCGATTGCCGAAGCCGCACATCCGGAAGCGATCGAGCGATTGTCGGGGTTTCGGCAGATCGTGATCGCCGATCCGGAGCGGCCGTTGACCGACGTGCGGCCGCTGATCGGCAATCGCACGTGGAAGGTCACCGACATGGGCACCGCGATCGCGCTCGTGAAGGCCGGTCATGGCTGGGCGAATTTGCCGGAATCGGTCATCGGCCGGTATGTGGCCGACGGCGAACTCGCGCCGCTCGTGTTCGCGAACATTCGCAACGGGTTGCCGCTGCCGGTGTATTTGCGGCGGCCGAAGCATACGGGGCTCGGCAAGGCGGCGAGCGAGCTGGTACGGGCTCTGCGGGCTGAACGCGCCGACACCTGAGCGCCGCCACTGATGACAGCATGCGTCAACTAGCGGGGCGCGCGGCGGGACGCCGCCGCACCGCCGGAAGGCGCTGGGTGAAACCGACCGTTAGTTGCGAAACACGGTGCAATGAAGAAGGTGCTTCATCGATTTCCGTGGACGTCGCCTTCCGTTCCGGCGTGGTCGCTTATCGGCACGTTGCCCGGAAAGTCAGCGGATAAGCTGTCCGAAAACCCGCGCCCACGCTGCCCGAAGGCGTCGCGCGCGGTCTTCGAGGAGATAGGAAGCCGCCAGCGCCAAGAGACCTGAAATTACCCCGGTCACGATGTGCTCGACATAGGGAATACGGTAATGACTCGTGTGCGAGTAGGCGTCGCCCAGCGTCGTCAGGACGCCAACGACCAGCGCATTGCCGTATCGATGCGCGTAGAGTTTCCCCACCGGCGTGAAAGTCAGAAGTACCGCCAGGAGTCCGGTCAGCAGACCCGTATGAAATGCGATGGTCCAGTGGGGGAGGCTCGTGATGTTTCCCCAGCTCCCCGGCATGCAGGTCATGCACGCAGTGGTTGGCTGCCAGAAACGCTGGACGAACAGCCTGACGCGGTGCTTCCACTCGGTTGACATGATGCGTTCCCATCAATGCCGTCGCCACGGCCGGCGCCGCCACACGTATCGTTGAAGCAGTTTCCCAACGCTTGACGAGCCTGCCGCCGTCGTCACGGGATGGTCGGCCGTCCGCCGAAGAGACCCGGCAATCACCTGGACATGGGGAAATACTACTCCACGATCAAATGGCCGCTGTGTCGACCGAGACCGGAATTCGACACTTGCTTCTATCGGCACGGCCCCGTCCGCGACGCGCATCGAACGATGCCCTTGCACGCGAAGTCGACGACGGGCGCCCTGAAGCGCGACGACCCATAAAAGAACCCCGGCATGCAGACCTGAGCCTGCATGCCGGGGTTCTTCGCTTCACGGTCGGCAAGCGACGAATCGCCCGCCGTTCGCGCTTACCGCGCAGCTACGTCAGCCTTGCCAGACGCCGCATCACCCACCGCCGTCGGCGCCGGCGCATTCCCCCACCCGCCGCCCAGCGCGCGGATCAGGTTGACGGTCGACACCGCCTGCGCCCCCGTCAACTGGTTCGCCTGCAACTGCGACTGCAACACCGACCGCTCACTGTCGATCACGTCGAGATACGCGACCTCACCTTCCTGATATTGCGTGCGCGACAACGTCGCCGCCCGACGCGACGCGTTGACGGCCGCATCCTGCGCGCGGATCTGATCATCGAGCAAACGCAGATCAGCAAGATTGTCCTCGACCTCGCGGAACGCGACGAGCACCTGCTGCCGGTAGTTCGCGACCTGCTCGTCGTACTGCGCGCGCGCCTGCTGCACACCAGCAGCCCGCCGCCCGCCGTCGAACAGCGGCAGCGTCAGCGCGGTGCCGGCGAACGGCCCGAGCAGGAACGTGCGGCTCGACCACAGGAACAGGTTGCCGAGCGTCGACGCTTCATACCCGAACGACCCGGTGATATCGAGCTTCGGGAAGTACGCCGACTTCGCGAGCCCGATCCGCGCGTTCGCGGCCGCCATCGCGCGCTCGGCCGCCGACACGTCCGGGCGGCGTTCGAGCAGCGCGGACGGCAGGCCCGGCGGAATCTTCACCGCGACCGGCACGATCGGCGTTTCCTTGAACGCGAAATCCGCAGGCGCCTTGCCGAGCAGAATGGCCAGCGCATGCTCGGACGCCGCGCGCCGGCGCGCGACGCCGACCGCATCGGCCTGCGCGCTCGCCAGTTCGTTCTTCGCGCGCGACACGTCGAGCTCGCTGATGTCGCCTTCGTTGAAGCGGCGCTGCACGAGCTTCAGCGCCTGCTCGCGCAACTCCACCGTGCGGCGGTACAGGTCCTGATCCGAATCGAGCTGACGCAATTCGAAGTAGTTCTGCGCGACGTCGGCCTGCAACGCGAGCTGCACCGAGCGGAACAGCGCTTCGCTCTGCGCCTGGTCGGCGCGCGACGCCTCGACGTTGCGGCCGACGCGGCCGAACAGGTCGGCTTCGTACGACACCGTGCCCTGCGCGCGCCACAGCGTCGCGTTGGTCGGGCCGGTGCCCTGCGGCTGGAACTGCGACGCCGACGACAGCCCCTCGCGCGTCGGCCCGAAACCAGCGCCGACCTGCGGGAACCATTGCGAGCGTGCCGACCGGGTCGCCGCACGCGCTTCCTCGACCCGCGCGGCCGCGGCCTTCAGGTTCTGGTTCGCGGCGAGCGCCTGCGTCTCGAGCGAATCGAGCACCGGGTCGCCGAACACCTTCCACCATTCGCCGCGATGTTCGCCGTCCGCCGGCTCGGCCGTCTTCCACGTGCCGGCCTGCTCGCCGGCGGCGAGGGTCGGCGCTTCCTTGAACGCGGCGGGCGCCGCCGCGTCCGGACGCTTGTAATCGGGGCCGACCGCGCACGCGGCGAGCAGCGTCGCGAGCAGGGTGCTCGCGGCCGCCACCTTCGCGAAGCGCATCAGGCCGTTCGTGTTGTGCAAGTTATTCATTTTCTGGTCCTCAAGCATCGGGCGCCGGCACGCCGTACCCCGTCGAATCCTTGCCGGCGACGTGGATCTTGCCGCCCGCGAGCGTACGCAGCACGACGTAGAACACCGGCGTCAGCATCAGCCCGAACAGCGTCACGCCGAGCATCCCGAAGAACACCGCGACACCCATCGCATGGCGCATTTCCGATCCGGCGCCGGTCGACGTGACGAGCGGCACCACGCCCATGATGAAGGCGATCGACGTCATCAGGATCGGGCGCAGCCGCAGCCGGCTCGCCTCGATCGCGGCCTCGAGCGGCGTCCTGCCGTCGTGTTCGAGCTCGCGCGCGAATTCGACGATCAGGATCGCGTTCTTCGCCGACAGCCCCACCAGCACCATCAGGCCGATCTGCGTGAAGATGTTGTTGTCGCCCTGTGTGAGCCACACGCCCGTCAGCGCCGACAGAATGCTCATCGGCACGATCAGGATCACCGCGAGCGGCAGCGTCAGGCTTTCATACAGCGCGGCGAGCACGAGGAACACGAGCAGCACGCTGATCGGGAACACATACATCGCCGAATCGCCCGCGAGGATCTGCTGGTACGTGAGGTCGGTCCATTCGAACCGCACGCCGCGCGGCAGCGTCTCGTGCGCGATGCGCTCGACCGCGGCCTGCGCCTGCCCCGACGAGAAGCCGGGCGCCGGGCCGCCGTTGATGTCGGCCGCCGTGTAGCCGTTGTAGCGCACGACCATTTCCGGGCCGAACGTCGGCGTCACCGTCACCAGCGACGACAGCGGCACCATCTCGCCCTTGTCGTTGCGGGTCTTCAACTGCAGGATGTCGTCCGCGCGCTGACGGAACGGCGCATCGGCCTGCACGCGCACCTGGTACACGCGCCCGAAGCGGTTGAAATCGTTCACGTACAGCGAACCGAGATACACCTGCATCGTGTTGAACACGTCGGTCACCGGCACGCCGAGCTGCTTCGCCTTCACGCGGTCGAGATCGACGTTGAGCTGCGGCACGTTGATCTGGTAGCTCGTGAACAGCGGGCCGAGTTCAGGCGCCTGCTGCGCGCGCTTGATGAAGTCGTTGGTCGCATCCGACAGCTTCGCGTAGCCGACCGCGCCGCGATCCTCGATCTGCATCTTGAACCCGCCGAGCGTACCGAGGCCGAGCACCGGCGGCGGCGGGAACACCGCGACGAACGAATCCTTCATCGCGCTGTACTTCTGGTTCAGCGCACCCGCGATCGCGCCGGCCGACAGCGCCTTGCCGTGCCGTTCCGAGAACGGCTTGAGCGTGACGAACACGATGCCCGCGCTCGAGCTGTTGGTGAAGCCGTTCACCGACAGCCCCGGGAACGCGACCGCGCTCTCGACGCCCGGCTGCTTCAGCGCGATCGAACCCATGTCGCGGATCACCTTCTCGGTGCGGTCGAGCGAGGCGCCGTTCGGCAGCTGCGCGAACGCGATCAGGTATTCCTTGTCCTGCGCGGGCACGAAGCCGCCCGGCACGACCTTCGACACGAGCACGGTCGCGCCCACCAGCACGAGGTACACGCCCAGCATCAGCGTCTTGCGCGACAGCACGCCGCGCACGCCGCGGCCGTAGTTCTCCGCGCCGCGATGGAACACCTTGTTGAAGCCGCGGAAGAAGCCGCCGAGCACGCGGTTCATCACGCGCGTGAGCCAGTCCTCCTTGTCGCCGTGACCCTTCAGCAGGATCGCCGACAGCGCCGGCGACAGCGTCAGCGAGTTGAACGCCGAGATCACCGTCGAGATCGCGATGGTCATCGCGAACTGCTTGTAGAACTGGCCGGTCAGGCCCGACATGAACGCGAGCGGCACGAACACGGCGACGAGCGTCAGCGCGATCGCGATGATCGGCCCGCTCACTTCCTGCATCGCCTTGTAGGTCGCCTGCCGCGCGTTCATCCCGCCCTCGATGTTGCGCTCGACGTTCTCGACGACGACGATCGCATCGTCGACCACGATCCCGATCGCGAGCACCATCCCGAACAGCGACAACGCGTTGATCGAATACCCGAACGCCAGCAGCAGCGAGAACGTGCCGATGATCGACACCGGCACCGCGATCAGCGGAATCAGCGACGCGCGCCAGGTCTGCAGGAACACGATCACGACGATCACGACCAGCGCGATCGCTTCGAGCAGCGTGTGCACGACGGCCTTGATCGACGAGCGCACGAACTGCGTCGGGTCATAGACGATCTTGTAGTCGACGCCCGCCGGCATGTCCTGCTTCAGCTCGGCCATCGTCTTGCGCACTTCGTCCGAGATCTGCAGCGAGTTCGCGCCGGGCGACTGGTTGATCGCCATCGCGACGGCCGGCTTGTTGTCGAGCAGCGAGCGCAACCCGTATTCGGATGCGTCGAGCTCGATCCGCGCGATGTCGCGCAGGTGCGTGACGCCGCCGTCCGGCGTCGTCTTCACGACGATGTCGCCGAATTCGTCTTCCGTCTGCAGGCGGCCGCGCGCGTTCACCGACAGCTGCAGCGGCGTGCCGGGCAGCGACGGCGATGCGCCGATCACGCCGGCCGCGACCTGTACGTTCTGCTCGCGGATCGACTGCACGACGTCCTCGGCCGACAGCCCGCGCTGCGCGACCTTCTGCGGATCGAGCCACACGCGCATCGCGTAGTCGCCCGAACCCCACAGCTGCACCTGACCGACGCCCTGGATTCGCGACAGGCGATCCTTCACGTTGATCAGCGCGTAGTTGCGCAGGTAGGTCATGTCGTAGCGGTTGTCCGGCGAGATCAGGTGGACCACCATCGTCAGCGTCGGCGAGCTCTTCACCGTGGTGATGCCGAGCCGCTGCACGTCTTCCGGCAAGCGAGGCAGCGCCTGGTTCACGCGGTTCTGCACGAGCTGCGTGGCCTTGTCCGGATCGGTGCCGAGCTTGAACGTGACGGTGATCGTCATGTTGCCGTCGCTGTTCGCCTGCGACTGCATGTAGAGCATGTCCTCAACGCCGTTGATCTGCTCTTCAAGCGGCGACGCGACCGTCTCGGCGATCACTTTCGGGTTCGCGCCCGGGTACTGCGCCTTCACGATCACGGAAGGCGGCACGACTTCCGGATATTCCGAAATCGGCAGCAGGAACATCGCGATCACCCCGCCGAGCAGGATGATCACCGATAGGACTCCTGCAAAGATCGGCCGGTCGATAAAGAATTTGGAAATGTTCATGTGTGGCTCTGTCTGGTTGAACGCGGATGCGAAGCGGCGCGCCGCTTACGAATCCGCCTTCGCCGGTGCGGCCGGCTTCGCGGTGCTCGCGAGCGGCGCGGACGGCTCGTCGCCGCCCGTCATCGGGACCATGTGCGGCTTCACCTGCGCGCCGGGACGCACGCGCTGCGTGCCGTTCACGACCACGCGGTCGCCGGCGGCAAGGCCGCTCACGATCACGCGCCGGTTGCCGTGCTGCATCCCCGGCTGCACTTCGCGATACGACACGCGGCCCTGCTGATCGACGACGAACACGAACTTCTTGTCCTGGTCGGTGTTGATCGCCGCGTCGTCGACGAGCAGCGCCTCGTGCGGCGCGCTGCCGCCCACCTTCACCCGTGCGTACAGGCCCGGGACGAGCGTGCCGTCCGCGTTGTCGAAGCGCGCGCGCACGCGGATCGTGCCGGACGACGTGTCGAGCCGGTTGTCGACCGAATCGATCTCGCCGCTGCGCGAGTAGCCGGTTTCGTTCGCGAGGCCGAGCTCGACCGGCACCTTGCGGCCGCTGCGCGCGCCGTTGATGTATTGCAGGTAGGTCTGCTCGTCCGCGTCGAACGATGCGTAGATCGGCGACACCGACACCAGCGTCGTCAGCGGCGCGGCCGATGCGCCGGCCGACACGACGTTGCCGAGCGTGATTTCCGCGCGCGACACGCGGCCCGATACCGGTGCGGTGATGCGCGTATAGCCGAGGTTGATGCGGGCCGTTTCCAGCGCGGCTTCGGCGGCCTTCAGGTTTGCGTTCGCTTCGCGCGCCGCGTTCTGCTTCTCGTCGTAGTCGCGCTTCGCGATCGCGTTGTCGCCGATCAGCCGCTGCGCGCGCTGCCAGTCGGTCTGCGCATAGCCGTTGCGCGCCTGCGCGGCCGCGAGCTGCGCGGCGGCGCGGTCGACTTCCGCCTGGTACGGGCGCGGGTCGATCACGAACAGCACGTCGCCCTTCTTCACGAGCGCGCCGTCCTTGAAATTCACCGCGACGATCGTGCCCGACACCTGCGGGCGCACGTCGACTTTCTCGACCGCCTCGAGGCGGCCCGAATAGCTTTGCCAGTCGGTCACGGTCTGCGGCACGACGGTCGCGACGTCGACTTCGGGCAGCGGCGCCGCCGCTTTCTCGGGGGCGTTCGCGTTGACGCGCATCGCGCCGAACGTGCCGAGGCCGACGACGGCGAGCGTGACGATCGCCGCGGTCGCGATTCGTGAACGGGAGGTGCGTAGGATGGCCATGTGGATCTCCAGGAAACGTGGATTGGTCTGGTTATGGGTTATTCGGGACGGTTCGGCTGGCGCGCCTGGAAGCGGCACTGGAAGAAGCGCACGGCTTCCTCGAATGCGGCTTCGTGCGTGGCGAGCGCGGCGTGCGTGATGTCCGGATAGCGGATCACCTGCGTGAGCACGCCGGACGAGATCAGGCAGCCCGCATATTTCTCCGCTTCGACGTGCAGCACGTCGTTCTGCGCGGTGACGACGAGCGTCGGCGGCAGCCCCGCGAGGCGCACCGATTCGATCGGCGCCGCGTACGGGTGCATGCGCTGCGCCGCCTGCGGCAGATACGCGCGATAACAGGCCGCGCATTCGCGCGCGGTGATGTCGGACGCGAGACGCTCGGCGTCGCCGATGCGCGTCATGCTCGGGTCGAGCATCGGTCCGAACAGCGCCTGCGCGGCGATCGACACTTCGCCGCGGTCGCGGGCGATGAAGGCGAGGCAGTTCGCGAGCTGGCCGCCCGCGTCGTGCCCGGCGACCCCGATCTTCTTCGGGTTGCCGCCGAACGCGCGGGCACGCGTCGCCGCCCACACGGCGGCGCGATACGCATCCTCCGGCGCGGCGGGAAAAGGAAAGGCCGGCGCGAGCGAATAATCGACCGACACTACGAGCGCTGGTAAGCGTTCTGCTAAAAAACGCGCGGCGAAATCGGCGTCCTCGAGCGACCCGCGGACGAAGCCGCCGCCGTGGAAATAAAGCACTACTGGCAGCCCGGTCTTGTCCGGGCGGCGGTAGAGGCGCAGCACGATGTCCTGTGCGTAGCCGGGAATTTCCACTTCGGCAACCGTCAGCGCCGCGCCCGTCAAGGCTTGAGCGGGCAGCGCGGCTTTCAGGAATTTGCTGAATTCAGAGGCGTCCATGACGATGCAGCATCCATTTCGAGATGGAACGAATTCTGGGTCCGGCAGACATTGGGATAAATGCCTATAATCCGGCAACACAATTCAACGCCCCCGAACAATCCGAGGCTGCGTTTACCCACGAGGTAGCGCAGCCTTCTTGTTCCGGCGGCAAATTAAATTGCGGAGGTTGTGATGGACCGGCTTCAGGCCATGCAGGTATTTACTCGCGTCGTCGATACAAGCAGCTTCACCAAGGCAGCAGAAACGCTCGGTTTGCCGCGCGCGTCCGTCACGACGATCATCCAGAATCTCGAAGCCTTCCTCGGCGTGCGGCTAATGCACCGGACCACGCGCCGGCTGTCGCTCACGCCGGACGGCGCCGCGTACTACGAACGATGCGTGCGCATCCTCGCGGACGTCGAGGAAACCGAAGCGAGCTTCCAGGCCAACAACCGGAAGCCGCACGGAAAGTTGCGTATCGACATGCCGGGCTCGATCGGGCGGCTGCTCGTGATTCCGTCGCTGTGCGAATTCCACACGCGCTATCCGGACATCGACCTGCAGCTCGGCCTGTCCGACCGGCCCGTCGACCTGCTGCAGGAAGGCGTCGACTGCGTGATCCGCGTCGGTGCGCTGCAGGACTCGTCGCTCGTCGCCCGCCGCGTCGGCCTGTTCGAATGCGTGACGGTCGCGTCGCCCGACTATCTCGAGCGCCACGGCGAGCCGCAGACGATCGACGACCTCGGCCAGCACAAGGCCGTCAACTACTTCTCCAGCCGCACGGGCCGCACGATCGACTGGACCTTCCTGATCGACGGCAAGGAAGTCGAGATGAAGATGGAGGGCATCGTGTCGGTGAACGATGCGGATGCGTACGTGACGTGCGGGATCGAGGGCTTCGGCCTGATCCAGCCGCCGCTGTTCATGGTGCTGCCGCACCTGCGCGAAGGCCGGCTCAAGGAAGTGCTGCCCGGGGTCAAGCCGCTGCCGATGCCGATCTCGGTCGTGTATCCGCATAGCCGCCATCTGTCGCCGAAGGTGCGCGTGTTCGTCGACTGGATCGCCGAGGTGTTCGACCGCTGCCCGCTGCTGAGCGGCAAGGGCAGCCTCGACGCGACGTGCAGCAAGCGCACGTTCGAGGAGGCCGAGCGCGCGCCGGTGCTCGATACGCCGGTCATCAACGAGTGGGTCGCGTAATCGTCTGACCTCCACGCGCGGGCCTCGCCGCCCGCGCGTCGTCCCGCCTCAGCGCCGCCTGGGCACGCCTTTCAAGCGCGGCGCCCCCGATCCTTCCCGAATCCGCAGTAAACCTTTGCACGACCCGCGGCAATCGGCCACCGTGTCGTTGCGCGGTGCCGCCGCGCGTCCCGGCGAAGCCCGCGCCGCGGGGCTCCCGGCCATTTCCGCATAACCCTGCCGGCGGTGCGGATGACGATTGTTCCACTGACACGACAATTCAATTCGCGTCTGCCGCATTTATCGCACCGGAACAGATACCTAGAGTAAACCCTGTCGCGCAACCTCGTTGCGCATCGAACAGATCCCGCCTGGCGGGACCGGAGTCAGCGCCCAGGCGCCAGCTCCGACATCTCTAGGAGTGACGCCATGAACCGCCGCCATCTTCTCTCGGCCCTTGCTCTCACCCTCGCCGTGTCCGCACCGGCCTTCGCCGATTCGGGTACGCCGCACGCCGGCGACTACGCCAACACGTCGTGGTACTCGCAGCACAACGGCCCGCGTACGCGCGCCGAAGTGCGTGCGGAAGTCGAGCAGGCACGCAAGGACGGCACGCTCGCGTACCTGCGCAAGGCGACTTCGTATCCGCAGGGGCTCGAGCTAGCCCAGGGCCCGTATCGTCCGCTGCCGGAAGGCAACCAGCTCGCCGGCGGGGGCCGGTAAACGCGCGACGCCGCGCAGCGGATTGCCCGATGCGCGGCGTCTCGAACTATCTTGTCGACGACTCGCTGAGTCAATTAGTTGCAGGAGCACATGATGAACGACCAACTTCCTTCGCCGCTCGATCACTGGGACGACACCACGCCGGTATGGACGCCGTTCCGTTCGACCCAGCAATCGCATTGACCGCATTCACTGCATTGACCGCCGACTGAGTCGCCGTCCGGCCTTCAACGCCGCGGCACCCCGTCGCGCCATTCGCCCCAGTGCGTGACGATGTCCTGCACCAGCGGATTGCCCGCGCGGTACAGGTTTTCGGTCGCCGGCGCGAAGCCGCCTTGATCCGCGTAGTTCAGCAGGTTGTCGGCGCTCGTCTGCCCCGCGTACGGCCGATCGAAATCGGACCCGGTGCGCAGCACGGCCACACGCGACAGGTCGACCCGCTTCACGCTCGCCGCGCGCTTGAGCGCTTCATACGTCGCGTTGTCTTCCTGAGCGGTCATGCAGTAGGTGCCCTTGCCGTCCGTCAGGATCTTGGTCCACTGGCGCGCGCGCTCGCCGATCAGCGTGCCCGAGAACCACGTGTTGCCCGATGACGTATCGCACTGGATCACCGTCGGCGGCCGGTTCGCCGGCGCATACGTGAACTTCGCGCGCGCGGCCTGCGCCTGTGCGCTGTCGGCGAGCACGACGTTGCGCGACAGCGCATACGCGGCATCGGTCAACTGCGGGTTGAGCTGGAACACTTCGGTGCGATAGTCGAGCGGCGGCTTGTCGTTCGGGCTCTTCGTGTTGATGCCGAGATAGCCGGTGTTCCAGCCGGCCGGGATCTCGCGCGCATCGAGCTCCCATTGCAGGCTGAAATCGACGAGGTATTTCGACCACGCGGCCGATCCGACCGTGCCCTGTGCCGGGTCGACGCCTGCGATACCCGAGACCAGGAAATACGTACGGCGCAGATCGAAGCGTTGCGAGAACGTGAGCGCCATGATCGTCGCCGATGCGTTCGCATAACCCATGCCGGTCGTGACCACGCACACGTCCTGCTTGTTGCAGTGGACCGCCGGATAGTCGGGCGACAGGCCGGGCACGGTGACGTCACGCCACGGGCCGAGCCGGTCGAGCCACGCCTGGCCTTCCGGCCCGAACATCGTGATGATCATGACCTTGACCGGGCGGCCATGCGAGCCGGTCTCGGCGAATGCTGCGTTGCCGGCATCGTTGCCCTGGTTGTCCTGCGCGATCGACGGCGCGGTCGCACAGGCCGCAAGCGAGAATGCAGCGGCGGAAAGGATGGAGCGAGTCAGCATCGGCGTTCCTTGTTTCGGTGATTGGGTGAGAACGGCTGTCGGAGACTGCGCGACGAGTATAGAACGGGCGTGCGCGATGCGGAACCCGACTACGAAACGGCCGGCGGTGTTGCGTGCGAACGGCTGCGTGGTGCGCGACGGAAAAGCGCGTATTCGTCGCGGCCTTGCAAACATCAGGAATGCTACCGGGTTCGCCGCCGCGCGCGACGTCGGCCGCTTTGCGCCGCGCTACACGCGCATCAGCCCCGCGACGCCGTAACCGAGCACGACGAGTGCGGCGACCACATGGCTCGCGGCCAGCCACCCCGGCGATTTCACGAATCGCCCGATTGCGCCGCCGCCGAACGCGAACACGAGTTGCCCGATGAGGCTGCCGGCAAACACGCATGCGGCACCGAGCAGCCAGTGTCGATGCGCACCGGCGGCAGCCGTCGCATAGCCGTAGAACAGCAGGATGGTCAGCGGATTCGCGAGCGTGACGAAGAACATCGCCATGAACGGGCGATTGCCCGGCGGCGGCACTACGTCGCCATCGAGCGTGCGGCGCCGGTCGCGCAGCGCCTGCCACAGCATCCGCGCGCCCATCGCGAGCAGCACGAGCGCACCGACCATGCGGAACAGCGACAGATGCGACGCCAACGTGCCCGCGAGCATCGCGCCGATCGTGAACGCGACGACCGCATGACAGCCGTCGGCCGCGGCCACTCCGATCGCCGCGCGCACGCCGGTCGCCGTGCCGGCGCGCATGCCGTAGTTCGCGATCATCAGCGCGACGGGCCCGACCGACAGCGCGATCATCAGCCCGAACAGGAAGTCGTTCATCGGTCGTCGATGCCTTCAACGGAAGGCATCGATTCTATCGACCGGCGGCGCGCCGGCGTGAGAGAAAACGCGTCAGGCGACGTCGACGCGTGCGGGCCCGTCCACCATCTCGCCGATCACGGCCGCGCGATCGAAACCGTCGGCGCGGAAGCATGCAAGCACGTCGTCGACGGCCTCGGGCGCGCACGCGACCAGCAGCCCGCCCGACGTCTGCGGATCGGTCAGCAGCGCCTGCGCGACGGGCGGCAGGCCATCGGCGAGCCGGACATCGGTGCCGTACGCGGCCCAGTTGCGACCCGACGCACCGGTGAACACGCCGTCGGCCACGAACGTCTCGACGCCCGCCAGCCACGGCAGCGACGCATAGTGCACGCGCGCGGTAAGTTGCGCACCGCGCGCCAGTTCGAGCGTATGGCCGAGCAGCCCGAAGCCCGTGACGTCGGTCAGCGCATGCACGCCCGGCAGCGCGGCAAGCTCGGCGCCCGGCCGGTTCAGCTTGGTGGTCGTCGCGACCATCTGCGCGTAACCGTCGGCATCGAGCTGGTTCTTCTTCAGCGCGGCCGACAGTACGCCGACGCCGAGCGGCTTGCCGAGCACGAGCACGTCGCCCGCGCGCGCGGCTGCGTTGCGCTTCACGCGCGACGGATGCACGACGCCGATCGCCGCGAGCCCGTAGATCGGCTCGACCGAATCGATCGAATGGCCGCCGGCGACCGGAATGCCGGCATCCGCGCACACCGATTCGCCGCCGCGCAGCACGGCCGCGATCGTCTCGTGCGGCAGCACGTTGATCGGCATGCCGACCAGCGCGAGCGCGAGGATCGGCTTGCCGCCCATCGCATAGACGTCGGACAGCGCGTTGGTGGCCGCGATGCGGCCGAAGTCGAACGGATCGTCGACGATCGGCATGAAGAAATCGGTGGTCGCGACGATCGCCTGCTCGTCGTTGAGCCGGTAGACGGCCGCGTCGTCGGACGTCTCGGTGCCGACCAGCAGATCGGGGAACAGCGCGGGCGGCGTCGCGCGCTTGAGCAGCTCGGACAGCACGCCCGGCGCGATCTTGCAGCCGCAGCCGCCCCCGTGCGACAGGCTCGTGAGGCGCGGAACGGCAGGCTGGGCTTGGGTGGCTTCGGTCATCGTCGGCATCCGGTGAATAACAACGTTCCATTATCGACAATTCCGCGCGAACGCGCCCGATACCCACATAATTGACGGCCCCACTTCCGCCTCTCCCGTCCGCCCTTCGTTCATGGATCACCTGTTCATCGGCCTCGTGCTGTGCTCGGCGCTGCTGCACGCCATCTGGAACGCGTTTCTCCACGTCAGCGAAGACCGGCTGGTCCAGCTCGGCACGATGTCGCTGCCGTATCTCGCGTTCGGCATCGCCGGCGCCGTGCTGCTGCCTGCGCCGGCGCCCGCCGCGTGGCCGTACGTCGCCGCATCCGCCGCGCTCGAGGTCGCGTACTGCTTCACGCTGGCGCGCGCGTACCGCAACGGCGAATTCGGGCAGATCTATCCGATCGCGCGCGGGATCTCGCCGCTGCTCGTATCGGTGCTGGCGCTCGCGATGCTGCACGAGCGGCCGACGCCGTTCGGCTTCGCGGGCATCGCGCTCGTGTCGTTCGGCATCATGTCGCTCGCGCTGCGGCGCGGCTTCCGGTTTTCCGGGGAAGGCGTGCCGTATGCGTTGCTCACGGGCGTGTTCATCGCCGCGTATTCGATCTGCGACGGGATCGGCTCGCGCGTGTCCGGCAGCGCGCTCGGCTATATCGCATGGGTGTACCTGCTGTGGAGCGTGCCGCAGCTCGTGCTCGTCTGCGCGGTACGCGGCGGCCCGCGCGCGGTGCTCGGCTCGCGCTCCGCGTTCACGCAAGGCGCGATCGCCGGCACGATCTCGCTCGCCGCTTACGGGATCGTGATCCTCGCGTACCGGCACCTGCCGGTCGCGACCGTGTCGGCGCTGCGCGAAACGAGCTCGATCTTCGCGGTCGCGATCGGCTGGTTCGTGATGCGCGAGCGGCCCGGCCCGCAGCGGCTTGCGGCGTGTGCGCTGGTGGTCGCGGGCGCGGCGTTGATCCGGCTGTAACGTGCGAACCGGGCGCCTGGTCGGTGCCGGTGTTCATGACTGATTCGGCGCGGGGGCTCCGTCCGCACCGCTAAGTTTTGCAATACTGCCCGCCACTCTTGCCGTATCAGGAAGAGGCATGTTGGCGATTCCCGTTCGACGACGCGAAAATGGGCTGGCCAGTCGCGCACGAAAAATTCTCTCGTCGTCGCGAAGCCGTCCCGAAGCGTATCGAGCCTCGATCGGCCTTTGACGGCATCACGACGAGCCGATATTACCGTGCTCACGCGTCAAGCCACCGCAACGGCCCCGCCGAACGCCCGCTCGTCGATCGCCTCGGCAAGCGTCGCGAACGCGGTCGCTATCTCGTCTTCCGGCACGCACGCATAACCGAGCAGCAACCCCGAGGCAGCCCGCGAGCGGTCCGCGTAATACCCGGACAGCGGCCGCACGACGATGTTGCGCGCCAGCGCGGCCTGCGCGACCGCGCGATCGTCGACGCCCGCCGGCAATTGCGTGACGAGATGCAGCCCGGCGTCGCTGCCGAGCGCGTGCAGCGTATCGCCGTAGCGCCGCGCGACCGCCTCGAGCAGCACCTCGCGGCGTTGCCCGTACAGCGTGCGCATCTTGCGGATGTGCGACACGAAATGCCCTTCCGCGATGAATTCGGCGAGCACGGCCTGCTGCAGCAACTGCCCTTCGCGATACAGCTCGGCGCTCGCGGTCGCGAAGCTTTCCGCGAGCGGCTCCGGCGCGACCAGATAGCCGACCCGCAGCCCCGGGAACAGCGTCTTGCCGAAACTGCCCACGTAGATCACCTGCCCGGCCGTGTCGAGGCCCTGCAGCGACGCGAGCGGCCGGCTGCCGTAGCGGAATTCGCTGTCGTAATCGTCCTCGATGATCCAGCAGCCGTGCTGGCGCGCGTATTCGAGCAGCATCCGCCGCCGCGCGAGGCTCATCACCATCCCGAGCGGATACTGGTGCGACGGCGTAACGAGCATCAGCTTCGGCGGCTCGGCCAGATCGGCGGCCGACGGCGCGATCCCTTCGTCGTCGACCGGAATCGGCCGGGTGGTCAGCCCCGACACGTTCAGCACGCTGCGCACGCCCCAGTAGCACGGGTCCTCGGTCCAGATCGCGTCGCCCGGATCGGTCAGCAGCCGCACCGCGAGGTCGATCGACTGGTGGATGCCGGTCGTGATCACGATCTGCTCGGGCGTGCAGCGCACGGAGCGCGACGTGCGCAGGTAGTCGGCCAGCGCCTCGCGCAGCAGCGCGAGCCCGCCGCCGGGCGCGTAGGTCAGCAGGTCCGGGCGCAGGCGCCGCCAGTACTTGTTGTGCAGCCGCGTCCACACGCGCGCCGGAAAGCGCGACACATCGGGCACGCCCGGCATGAACGCGCCGCCCTGGCGCTTCGACACGCCGGCGCCTTCGACGAGCCGCGTACCGCGCGCGGACAGCCGCCGCACGGACGGCGTCACGACGGCCGGGCCTGCGCCCGCGTCGGGCGGCGCGCCGACGATCTCGTCCGGCGCGCTGTCGGCGACGAACGTGCCGCGCCCCGTCGCCGAGTTCACATAGCCTTCGAGCGCAAGCTGTTCGTAAACCTGCGTGACCGTGTTGCGCGCGATCCCGAGCTCGGCGGCCAGCAGCCGCGACGACGGCACGCGCGTGCCGGCCGGCAGTTCGCGCGACAGGATCGCCTGTTGCAGCAGCCGGTGAAGCTGCCGGTAGATCGGCTGTTCGCCGCCGCGCACGAGGCGCTGCGCCAGCCAGTCCGACAACACGCTCGCGCGCATGATTGGCTCCTGAATATTTATTGAAATGGCTCTGATTGCCAGAGCCAAATGTGATTATAGTCGCCTCCATGGGCTGCCAAGGCGCCCGATTCCCTACCCACCGGACAGAACATCAAGGAGATGACCGTGAAGAATGCCGACCTGCAGGCCCGCAAGAACGCCGCCACCCCGCGCGGCGTCGGCGTGATGTGCGATTTCTACGCCGCCCGCGCCGAGAACGCGGAGCTGTGGGATGTCGAAGGCCGCCGCTTCATCGATTTCGCCGCCGGCATCGCGGTGCTGAACACGGGCCACCGTCACCCGAAGATCGTCAAGGCGATCGCCGATCAGCTGAACAACTTCACGCACACCGCTTACCAGATCGTCCCGTACGCGTCGTACGTCGAACTGGCGGAAAAGATCAACGAGCGCGCGCCGGGCGACTTCCCGAAGAAGACGGCGTTCTTCACGACCGGCGCCGAAGCCGTCGAAAACGCGATCAAGATCGCGCGCGCGGCAACCGGCCGTCCGGGCGTCATCGCATTCTCGGGCGGCTTCCACGGCCGCACGATGATGGGCATGGCGCTGACCGGCAAGGTCGCGCCGTACAAGCTGAACTTCGGCCCGTTCCCGGGCGACGTGTTCCACGCGCCGTACCCGAACGCCGTGCACGGCGTGACGACCGCCGACTCGATCAAGGCGATCGAGATGCTGTTCAAGGCCGACATCGATCCGAAGCGCGTCGCCGCGATCATCTTCGAACCGGTCCAGGGCGAAGGCGGCTTCAACCCGGCGCCGGCCGAATTCGTGCGCGCGCTGCGCAAGATCTGTAACGAACACGGCATCCTGCTGATCGCCGACGAAGTGCAGACGGGCTTCGCGCGCACCGGCAAGCTGTTCGCGATGCAGCACTACGACGTGCTGGCCGACCTGATCACGATGGCGAAGAGCCTCGCGGGCGGCATGCCGCTGTCGGGCGTCGTCGGCCGGGCGGACGTGATGGACGCGGCCGCCCCCGGCGGCCTCGGCGGCACCTACGCGGGCAACCCGCTGGCAGTCGCCTCGGCGCACGCGGTGCTCGAGATCATCGACGAAGAGAAGCTGTGCGAGCGTGCGACGCAACTCGGCGACGTGCTGAAGGCGAAGCTGAATGCGCTGCAGGCCGACGTGCCGCAGATCGCCGACGTGCGCGGCCCCGGCGCGATGATCGCGGTCGAATTCCTGAAGCCGGGTTCGGGCGAGCCGGATGCCGAATTCACGAAGCGCGTGCAGACGCGTGCGCTCGAGCGCGGCCTGCTGCTGCTCGTGTGCGGCGTGTACTCGAACGTCGTGCGCTTCCTGTTCCCGCTGACGATCCCGCAAGCCGTGTTCGACGAAGCGCTGGTGATCCTCGAGGAAGTGCTGAAGGAAACGGTCGGCGTGCCGGCCTGAGTGCCCGTCCACTTCAACTGAATGCGCCGCCGCCGTCGTGAAGACGGCGGCGGCCGTTTTCATCCGTCCTTTTTCGAAGCAGGTGATGCATATGAGCACGGTTCAGGAAACCCTGGCACTGAAAGATCCGTCGCTGTTCCGCCAGCAGGCGTACGTCAACGGCGAATGGCAAGGCGCGACGAACGGCGAGACGTTCGAGGTCCGCAACCCGGCCACCGGCGGCCTGCTCGGCACCGTGCCGGCGATGGGCACGGCGGAAACGCGTCACGCGATCGACGCCGCGAACGCCGCATGGCCGGCGTGGCGCAAGAAGACCGCGAAGGAACGTGCGGTCATCCTGCGCAAGTGGCACGACCTGATGATGGACAACGCCGACGACCTCGCGCTGATCCTCACGACCGAGCAGGGCAAGTCGCTCGCCGAAGCAAAGGGCGAGATCGGCTACGCGGCGTCGTTCCTCGAATGGTTCGCGGAAGAAGGCAAGCGCGTGTACGGCGACACGATCCCGACGCCGGCGAGCGACAAGCGCATCGTCGTGACGAAGGAAGCGATCGGCGTATGCGCGGCGATCACGCCGTGGAACTTCCCGGCGGCGATGATCACGCGCAAGGTCGGCCCGGCGCTCGCGGCAGGCTGCCCGATCGTCGTGAAGCCGGCGGAAGCGACGCCGTTCTCCGCGCTCGCGATGGCCGTGCTAGCCGAACGCGCGGGCGTGCCGGCCGGCGTGTTCAGCGTCGTCACGGGCGACCCGAAGGCGATCGGCGGCGAACTGACGTCGAACCCGATCGTGCGCAAGCTGTCGTTCACGGGCTCGACGCCGGTCGGCCGCCTGCTGATGGCGCAGTGCGCGGCGACGGTCAAGAAGGTGTCGCTGGAGCTCGGCGGCAATGCGCCGTTCATCGTGTTCGACGACGCCGATCTCGATGCGGCCGTGCAGGGCGCGATCGCGTCGAAGTACCGCAACAGCGGCCAGACGTGCGTGTGCACGAACCGCTTCTACGTGCACGAAGCCGTGTACGACCAGTTCGCGCAGAAGCTCGCGGCGGCCGTCGGCCAGTTGAAGGTCGGCCGCGGCACGGAGCCGGGCGTCACGCAGGGCCCGCTGATCAACGAAGCGGCCGTGCTGAAGGTCGAGGCGCACATCGAGGACGCGCTCGCGAAGGGCGCAACCGTCGTGACGGGCGGCAAGCGCCACGCGCTCGGCCACGGCTTCTTCGAGCCGACCGTGCTGACGGGCGTCACGCCGGCGATGAAGGTCGCGAAGGAAGAGACGTTCGGGCCGCTCGCGCCGCTGTTCAAGTTCGGCAGCGACGACGAGGTGATCCGCCTCGCGAACGACACCGAGTTCGGCCTCGCCGCGTACTTCTACAGCCGCGACATCGGCCGCGTGTGGAAGGTGGCCGAAGCGCTCGAATACGGGATGGTCGGCGTGAACACGGGCCTGATCTCGAACGAGGTCGCGCCGTTCGGCGGCGTCAAGCAGTCGGGCCTCGGCCGCGAAGGCTCGCACTACGGCATCGACGACTACGTCGTGATCAAGTACCTCTGCCTGGCCGTCTGACGGTTCGGGCCTGCCGCTTCCCGGCGACAGGCCCTCGCCGCCCGGCCGGAACCGGGCGGCCCGACGCGGGCCGGCGCCTCTCCGTCGCGCCCGCGTCACTTTCCCTTCCCGCGATCAGCGGAACACGTTCACCGCCTCCACCAGCCGCGCCGCCTGCTGCTTCAGGCTTTCCGATGCCGCCGTGCTCTGCTCGACGAGCGCCGCGTTCTGCTGCGTGATGTTGTCCAGATGCACGACCGCCTGGTCGACCTGCGCGACGCCCGTGCTCTGTTCGGCCGTCGACGAGCTGATCTCCGCGATGAGATCCGACACGCGCTTCACCTGCGTGACGATGTCCTCCATCGTCTTGCCCGCGCCGTCGACGATCCGCGCACCCGACTCGACGCGCTCGACGCTCGCGCCGATCAGCGTCTTGATCTCCTTCGCCGCGTTCGCGCTGCGCTGCGCGAGCGCGCGCACTTCACCAGCGACCACTGCGAAGCCGCGCCCCTGATCGCCCGCGCGCGCCGCCTCGACCGCCGCATTCAACGCGAGGATGTTGGTCTGGAACGCGATGCCGTCGATCACGCCGATGATGTCCGCGATCTTGCGCGAGCTGTCGGTGATGTCGTTCATCGTCGCGACGACTTCGTTCACCGCCTGCCCGCCGCGCCCGGCCGCCTCGCTCGCGGACACCGACAACTGGTTCGCCTGCAGCGCCGTCTCCGCATTGCTCGATACGGTCGCCGTCATCTCGGCCATCGACGCGGCCGTCTGCTGCACGCTCGTCGACGCCTGCTCGGTGCGCGCGCTCAGGTCGTTGTTGCCTTGCGCGATTTCATTGCTCGCGCGCTGCACGTTCAGCACCTGTTCGCTGACGTCGTCGACGAGCCAGCGGAACATCAGCCCGAGCTGGTTGATCGTGCGCAGCGTCATGCCGATCTCGTCGACGCGGTTCATCCGCACGCCGCTGCGGCTCTCGCCGGTCGCCACGCGCAACGCCTCGTCGCGCAACTGCC
The DNA here is from genome assembly GCF_016586105.1 of Burkholderia sp. E168m15. Taxonomy (NCBI): domain Bacteria; kingdom Pseudomonadati; phylum Pseudomonadota; class Betaproteobacteria; order Burkholderiales; family Burkholderiaceae; genus Burkholderia; species Burkholderia sp. E168m15. The sequence continues at coordinate 1,676 of NZ_BCPO01000184.1, read as the reverse complement.
GCAGCGGCCGCACGATCTGCGCGTCGAGCCACAGCCCGGCCGCCGCCGTCACGCCGACCGCCGCACCGGCGAACGCCGCGAGCCCGCCTCCGGTCAACCCGGCCGCCCAGCCGGCGCCGACGACCGCCGGCGCCAGCACGCACAGCGTCGACACCAGCCGCGCCCGCACCGACATCGTCTGGAACAGCGACGCGACGCGCAGCGCGCCCGTGCGCACGATCAATCCCTTGTGGAACCGGCGGCTGCCGGCCTTGCCTTCGCGGAAATCGCGATACAGCGCCTCGGCGGCCGCGATCTCGTCGCGCGTCGCCTTCGTGCGCACCGACATGTAGCCCTTCGGCTGCCCGTTGCGCATCACCGGAATCGCGTTCGCGCGCACCCAGTAGTGATCGCCGTTCTTGCGGCGGTTCTTCACGAGCGCGGTCCACGGCTCGCCGCCCTTGAGCGTCGCCCACATGTCGGCGAACGCCTCCTTCGGCATGTCCGGATGCCGCACCACGTTGTGCGGCTGGCCTTCGATCTCCTCGGGAGAAAAGCCGCTGACCTGGATGAATGCCGCGTTCGCGTAAGTGATATAGCTGTCGGCATCGGTCGTCGACATCAGCGTCGCATCGTCGGCAAATTCGAATTCGCGTTGCGTGACGGGCTGGTTGTTGCGCATGGTGTGGAGCTCCGGGTGGCGGATCTTGCGTCCGCTCGTCGATTGATTCGAGACCCCGCGCATGGCGATCGATTCGCATGCATGTGAGTCAGGCTCCTGCACTTTCGGCAAATTCGGCAAAAACATTATGCCGTATCCGGGTAAATATGCATTAAAGATGCATCAACTTGTTTTTGCCGAATAACTTGTTCATGGATAAAATGAAACGCCTTGTCTGGCAACGGTTTGGCGGGTATTCGTCTGATCATTGCACGTCATGATTTCGGCACGATTTAATGCGCAAACACGCAATCGGAAATACGAATATCTCCCATTCCACGTCGTTCGATTCAACCCGCAAACCTGAATAGGTACTGTGCGCGACATCCGGCGTTCATCGATCACCCGCACGTCGCGCACCCGTTCGCGCCATCACCTGAACACGTTCACCGCATCCACGAGCCGCGTCGCCTGCTGCTTCAGGCTTTCCGATGCCGCCGTGCTCTGCTCGACCAACGCCGCGTTCTGCTGCGTGATGTTGTCCAGGTGCACGACCGCCTGGTCGACCTGCGCAACACCCGTACTTTGCTCGGCCGTCGACGAGCTGATCTCCGCGATGAGGTCCGACACGCGCTTCACCTGCGTGACGATGTCCTCCATCGTCTTCCCCGCCCCATCGACGATCCGCGCGCCCGACTCGACCCGCTCGACGCTCGCGCTGATCAACGTCTTGATCTCCTTCGCCGCGTTCGCGCTGCGCTGCGCGAGCGCGCGCACTTCGCCGGCGACCACCGCGAAGCCGCGCCCCTGTTCGCCAGCACGCGCGGCCTCGACGGCCGCATTCAGCGCGAGGATGTTGGTCTGGAACGCGATACCGTCGATCACGCCGATGATGTCCGCGATCTTGCGCGAGCTGGCGGTGATCTCGCTCATCGTCGTGACGACCTCGCTTACCGCCTGCCCGCCGCGCTCGGCCGCATCGCTCGCGGACACCGACAACTGATTCGCCTGCAGCGCGGTCTCGGCATTGCTGGAC
>NZ_BCPO01000183.1:0-15533 GCF_016586105.1 Burkholderia sp. E168m15 | reverse complement strand
ACGCGGCCTGTTCGGTGCGCGCGCTCAGGTCGCCGTTGCCCTGCGCGATCTCGTTGCTCGCGCGCTGCACGTTGTGCACCTGCTCGCTGACGTCGTCGACGAGCCAGCGGAACATCAGCCCGAGCTGGTTGATCGTGCGCAGCGTCATGCCGATCTCGTCGACCCGGTTCATCCGCACGCCGCGCCGGCTCTCGCCGGTCGCGACGTTCAGCGCCTGCTCGTGCAGCCGCTTCAGCGGTTGCACGATCTGCGCGTCGAGCCACCAGCCGGCGGCCGCCGCCACGCCGACCGTCACGCCGGCAAACGCCGCGAGGCCGCCGCCGGTGAGCCCGCAGGCCCACCCCGCGCCGACGACGGCCGGCGCCAGCACGTACAGTGCCGAATGGACGCGCGCCCGCACCGACATCGTCTGCGGCAACGATGCGATCCGCAGCAGCCCGGTGCGGATGACGAGGCCCTTGTGGAACCGGCGCCGGCCAGCCTTGCCTTCGCGGAATGCGCGATACAGCGCGTCCGCGGCCCGGGTCTCGTCGTGCGGCGCCTTCGTACGCACCGACATGTAGCCTTGCGGCGCGCCGTTGCGCATCACCGGAATCGCGTTCGCGCGCACCCAATAGTGATCGCCATTCTTGCGGCGGTTCTTCACGAGCGCGGTCCAAGGCTCGCCGCGCCGCAGCGTCGCCCACATGTCGGCGAACGCCTCCTTCGGCATGTCCGGGTGACGCACCACGTTGTGCGGCTGGCCGACGAGTTCCTCGTTCGAGAACCCGCTCACTTGCGCGAACGTCGTGTTCGCGTAGGTGATGACGCTGTCGGCATCGGTCGTCGACATCAGCGTGACGTCGTCGGGAAAATCGAATTCCTGTTGGGTTACGGGCTGGTTGTTGCGCATGCAAGGCTCCGAAAGGCGGATCTGTCGTCCGCGCCGCGCTGAAATCGCGCTCAGTAGCCGAAAAACGGTTGCTCGCTTTACGACACTCTCGTCCTTACTGTCGGCAATTCGCTGGAAAACCTTAATTCCGTTGCGCATAAAACAGGCAATTCCGCTATTGCCATGATTTCGATCAAATAATCCGGCGATAATCACCGCGCGCGTTTATCTGGCTGTCACGAAGCGCCGCGCGGCATTGACAATGCCCGCAGCCGTTGCGTGCGGCGAAACGATTCGCTTATCCTGCCCCATTCGACCTGAATTCGAATCCGATGAAAAAGGCATTGCATGAACTGAATCGGCTGTCCTGGAATACGGCGACGGTCGCGCATAACAGCCATAAAGGCGATCAGGCTGCATTTTTCCGCAATGGCGGCTCGACGCTGTTTCCGGAAGAACGCGAACTGCTCGGCGATCTCACCGGTTTGCGGCTCTTGCACCTGCAATGCAACGCGGGACAGGACACGCTGAGCCTCGTGCGCGACGGCGCGGACGCAACCGGCGTCGACATCTCCGACGAGGCGATCGACTTCGCGCGGCAACTGTCGGCCGACGCGGGCCTGCCCGCGCGCTTCGAGCGCGCCGACGTACTCGACTGGATGCCCGCAGCAGCCGCGCGCGGCGAGCGCTTCGATCGCGTGTTCACGTCATACGGCGCGATCTGCTGGCTGTCGGACCTGAGCGCATGGGCGCGCGGGATCGCCTCGTTGCTCGCGCCGGGTGGCCGCTTCGCGATGGTCGAGTTCCACCCGTTCTCACTGTATTTCGACGAACAGTGGCAGCCGCGCTACGACTACTTCAACGGCGACGCGATCGAGGAACCCGCAGGCGTCGGCGATTACGTCGCGGCGTCCGGCACGGGGCTCGGCGAGCAGCACGATCATCCGGGCATCGTCGATTTCGCGAACCCGCATCCGAGCTACGAGTTCATGTGGGGCATCGGCGACGTCGTGAATGCGCTGATATCAGCCAGGCTCGTGATCGACTGCCTGAACGAATATCCGTACTCGAACGGCTGGAAGGGCTTCGACGGCATGCGCGAGCTGGAGGGCCGCCGGATGGTGCCTCCCGAAGGCATGCCGCGCCTGCCGTTGATGTACGCAATCGCCGCGCACCGGAGGGCCGCATGACCCGCCGCACCGCCGCCGAGCGCGACGCGCTGTCGGCCCGCCTGCTGGCCCGCGACGACGTGCCGCTCGTGTGGACCATCGACCGGCGAGAAATCATCGAACACCTGTACGTATTGCGCGACGGCGCGCTGCATCTCGTGCCCGAGTTCTACGACGTGTCCGGCTGGCCCGACGGCGAAGCCGACCACTACACGCCGATCCTGCTCGACTGCCACGACCGTGGCGGCTGGTTTCTCGGCCGGTTCGACGGCGCGCGACTCGTCGCGGCAGCGATCGTCGACAGCCGGCCGCTCGGCCCGCGGCGCGACATGCTGCAGCTGAAGTTCCTGCACGTGAGCCACGACTGGCGCGGCTGCGGACTCGGCGAACAGCTCTACCGCGCGGCGCAGGTGCAGGCACGCGCGATGGGGGCCGAGCGCCTGTATGTGTCGGCGACGCCGTCGCAGCGCACGATCGACTTCTACCTGCGGCTCGGCTTCACGGTCAGCACGGCGCCCGATCCCGAGCTTTACGCGCTCGAACCCGACGATATTCACCTCGAAGGGCCAACCACGTGACGGCCCGGCACGCGGATGCCGCGTAGAATTTTCCGCCCTGCCCCAGCCGTCATCAGCTGCCATCAGCCGTCACGGAGCGCGACATTGAACAACGCCCCACCACCGCCCGCCACGCCGAAGATCCTCGTCAGCATGTGCGTGGTCGGCCATCCGGTCCGTTACAACGGTTCGGCGAAGACCGCCGCGCACGAGGCGCTCGAACGGTGGCAGCGCGAGGGGCGTCTCGTGGCCGTCTGCCCGGAGCTGGCGGGCGGCTTGAACGTGCCGCGCCCGCCTGCCGAGATCGCCGGCGGCGCATCGGGGCAGCAGGTGCTGTCGGGGCACGCACGCATCGTCGACGTGAACGGCGCCGACGTGACGGCGCCATTCGTTGCCGGCGCGCAAACCGCGCTGGCCCTCGCGCAGGCACACGATTGCCGCTTCGCGATCCTCGCCGACGGCAGCCCGTCGTGCGGCAGCACGTTCATTTACGACGGAAGTTTCGCGAGCCGGCGGCAGGCGGGCGCCGGCGTCACCGCGGCGCTGCTGCGCGAGCATGGCATCGAGGTATTCGCGGACACCGAGATCGACGCGCTCGACGCGCGCCTCAGGCAACTGTCGCAGGCCGGTTAACGACGATGGGCGGCACGAGACACCTCGTGCCGCCCATCGTGGCGGATACAGCACAGCGGTGAAGCGGCGCATATCCGGCCGCTTCACCGCATCGCGCCGGTCACACGCGTTCGATCGCGATCGCGATGCCCTGACCGACGCCGATGCACATCGTGCACAGCGCGAAGCGACCGTTCGTGCGATGCAGCTGGTACATCGCGGTCGTCACGAGGCGCGCACCCGATGCGCCGAGCGGGTGGCCAAGCGCGATCGCGCCGCCGTTCGGGTTCACGCGGGGATCGTCATCGGCCACGCCGAGCATGCGCAGCACGGCGAGACCTTGCGACGCGAACGCCTCGTTCAGTTCGATCACGTCGAACTGGTCGATCGTCATGCCGAGCCGCGCGAGCAGCTTCTGCGTGGCCGGCGCCGGGCCGATGCCCATCACGCGCGGCGCGACGCCGGCCGTCGCGATCCCCAGCACGCGGGCACGCGGCGTCAGGCCGAAGCGCTTCGCGGTTGCTTCGTTCGCCAGCAGCAGTGCGGCGGCGCCGTCGTTCACGCCCGACGCGTTGCCGGCCGTGACCGAGCCATCCGGGCGCACGACGCCCTTCAGCTTCGCGAGCGCTTCGAGCGACGTTTCGCGCGGATGCTCGTCGCGCGACACGACCACCGGGTCGCCCTTCTTCTGCGCAATCGTGACCGACACGATTTCTTCGGCCAGCGTACCGTCCTGCTGCGCCCGCGCGGCTTTCTGCTGGCTGCGCAGCGCGAACAGGTCCTGATCCGCGCGGCTGACGTTGTAGTCGACCGCGACGTTCTCCGCGGTTTCCGGCATCGAATCGACGCCGTGCAGCTGTTTCATCAACGGATTGACGAAGCGCCAGCCGATCGTCGTGTCGTAGATGTCGGCCTGGCGCGCGAACGCGCTCGCGGCCTTGCCCATCACGAACGGCGCGCGCGTCATGCTCTCGACGCCGCCCGCAACCATCAACGCGGCTTCGCCCGACTTGATCGCGCGTGCGGCCACGCCGACCGCATCCATGCCGGAACCGCACAGGCGGTTGATCGTCGAACCCGGCACGCCCTCCGGCAAACCCGCGAGCAGCGCCGACATGCGCGCGACGTTGCGGTTGTCCTCGCCGGCCTGGTTCGCGCAGCCGTAGATCACGTCGTCGATCGCCGTCCAGTCGACGTCGCGATTGCGCTCGACGAGCGCCTTGAGCGGCACCGCGCCCAGATCGTCGGCGCGCACGCCGGACAGTGCACCGCCGTAACGCCCGATCGGCGTACGGATCGCATCACACAGAAAAGCTTCGGTCATCAGTGTCTCCGGTCCCGTGAAAGGCGGGGAAATGAATAGGGCGCGCCCCTTGCATTGCCCGCCGGGATGCGCTTGGATGTTCTACATACGAACATAAGATCGTGTATCGAACGTTCAACGCATCATAGGGAGTGCGGGGACGACCTGTCAAGGGCACGGCCCGCCGGGAGGTTGGCGTGTCGGGCCCCATGCGCTATCTTCTCGGCTGCACGACATTCCAGGCGCTCATGACAACCGACGATATTCAGACGAAACCCGGCGACTCCTATGTACAGTCGTTCGCGCGCGGCCTCGCGGTGATCCGCGCGTTCGACGCGGCGCGCCCGGAGCAGACGCTCACCGAGGTGGCATCGGCCACCGGCCTCACGCGCGCGGGGGCCCGCCGGATTTTGCTCACGCTGCAGACGCTCGGCTACGTCGAGGCCGACGGCCGGCTGTTCCGGCTCACGCCGAAGATCCTCGAGCTCGGCTTCGCGTATCTCACCTCGATGCCGTTCTGGAATCTCGCCGATCCGGTGATGGAGCAACTGTCCGCGCAGATCCACGAAAGCTGCTCGGCCGCGGTGCTCGACCGCACCGAGATCGTCTACGTGCTGCGCGTGCCGACCCGCAAGATCATGACGATCAACCTGTCGATCGGCAGCCGGCTGCCCGCGTACTGCACGTCGATGGGCCGCGTGCTGCTGTCCGCGCTCGACGATGCGGCGCTCGATGAAACGCTCGCGCAGAGCACCATCCGCGCGCATACGCCGCGCACGATCACCGACCTCGGCGAACTGAAGGCGGCGATCGCGCAGGTGCGTCAGCAGGGCTGGGCCGTGGTCGATCAGGAACTCGAAGTGGGGCTGATGTCGCTATCCGCGCCGATCCGCAACCGGCGCGGGCAGGTCATCGCCGCGATGAACATCAGCGGCAACGCGCAGCGGCATACCGCGAAGCAGATGGTGAAGGAGTTTCTCGGGCCGCTGCAGCAGGCCGCGCAGACGGTATCGGAGCTGGTGGCGCGGCGCGGTTGAGCGCCGGGCGAGATCGTCATTTCGGTGACGCGACAAAGCGCCCAATAAAAAGACGGGCGGCACAAGGCCGCCCGCTCAAACTCTGATCTCTGCAACGTTCTTCTCACGGAACACGGAGCGCACTCCGCGTCGCACAATTTAGTGATGCGCTCCAACACGGTCAATCTGACGAGAACGAAATTGCATCGCGTCGGCAGGACACCGCCCCGCTCACGCGCCCAGCAGCATCCCCTTTCGCACCGGCACCATGCCCGTCACGCGGCCGAGCGGCGCGCCGGCCGTTACGAAACGGATCGCGCGGCGCATGTAGAACACGCCATCGGTCGCGCTCGAGATCGTCGTGATCGCGTCCGTCAGCGGATCGACGATGTCGAACAGCGGATCGCCCGCACGGATCGTCGCGCCGATCGCCGCGCGGTGCACAAGGATTCCGCTCACCGGCGCATAAAACTGTTCGCTGCCCGCGAGCGGCGTGGCCGGTGCGGCCAGCGGCGGCAGCGGCGCACGTTCGCCGCGCACCGCGCCGCACCACACCAGATAGTCGACGAGCGCGTCGGCGTCGCGTTGCGCGTATTCGTACGTCACGTCGCGCTGACCCCGACACTCGACCGTCACGGCCACGGTGCCGGCCGCCATCGGCGTGCCGTCCGGCAAATGCGCGCGCAGCTGCGACCACAGCAAGTGATGCGCATCGTCGAACGCATGGCCGCCCGAATCCTCGGCGAGCAGCGACACCTCGGCGCCGAGATACCGCGCGAGCGGCTCGACGTCCGGCCACGCGGTATCGCTCGTGTACACGTGCATCACCGCTTCGAGCGAGCAATGCAGGTCGATCACCACATCGGCGTCGTGCGACAACTTCAGCAGCGCCAGTTGCAGCGCATCGAACTCGGTGCGCGGCGCGATTTCATCGAGCGCCGCGCCGACGCATTCACGCACGATCGCGCGATTGCGTGCGCCGTCGTCGCCGAGCCGGTCGCGCGCACGCGCGGCGATCTCCGCGAGCGGCAGGAAGCCGCGATTGAAGTTGCGCCCGCTCGCGAGGTCGAAACGGCCGATGAACTGCCCGAGCAGATGATGATTGAGGCCGACCGGGTTCGACACCGGCACGAGCACGATTTCGGCCGCGAGCCGGCCTTCGGCGTCGAGCTGCGCGAGGCGCTGCTTGAGCACGAACGCCGCGAGCATCGCGGGCGTCTCGTCCGCGTGCAGCGCGGCCTGCAGGTAGATCTTGCGGCCGCTGCCGGCCGGCCCGAAATGAAAGCTCGTCAGCGTGCGCTGCGTGCCGATCGACGGCGACAGGAGCGGCGTGGTGCGAATCTGCATCGATGGTCTCGAATGGATGAAAGCGGGGAATCGGGCGAACGGGCCGGCGCGGCGCTCAGTCGCCGTACGGATTGAAATCGAAATACTGCTTCGCGATCCGGTCGTACGTACCGTCCTTCAGCATCGACGCGATCGCGCCGTCGATCGACGCCTTCAGCGCGGTATCCGACTGCCGCATGCCGATGCCGACGCCGCGATCGCCCATGTCGAGCGGCGCGCCGACGAATGCGAAACCCTTGCCGCGCGGCTGGCGCAGGAACCCGTAGTCGGCTTCCACGGTGCCGAGCAGCGCCGCGTCGAGGCGGCCGTTCACGAGATCGGCGAACACGTCGTCCTGGCTCTTGTACGGCACCACGCCGACGCCGGCCGGCGCCCAGTGCGCGAGCGCCCACGATTCGAATTGCGTGCCCGACTGCACGCCGACGCGCTTGCCGGCCAGCGACGCCGCCGTGCCGTCGAGCCCGCTGCCGGGCCGCGCGACGAGCCGCGACTTGAAGCGGAACAGCTTCGACGAGAACAGGATCTGCTTCTCGCGCTTCGCGGTGATCGCCATCGACGACAGGATCGCGTCGATCTTGCGCGCCTGCAGCGCGGGGATCATCCCGGAGAATTCGAGCTCGACCCACTGGCAGCGCAACTGCGCGCGGCGGCAGATCTCGTTGCCGAGATCGACGTCGAAGCCCTTCAGGCTGCCGTCGGGCGCCTTCGCGTCCATCGGCGGATAGGTCGGGTCGATGCCGAGCCGCACCACGTGCGCGTCGAGCGCATATGCGGACGTGGCCGCCAGGCCAATGCACAGGAAAACGAGCGGGACGAGGAAACGTTTCATGGTCGACGACGGGCAGGAAGAGGAACGAACGGCATGAGCCGGACTGCCTGCGATCGTAGGGGCCGCGCGCGGCCGCCGGAACCATCGGCTGGCTTATCATGATCGGTATTTCCGATCACCGGCCTCGCTGCTTCCCATGGCGTTCACGCTGTCCCAGCTCCGCATCTTCCAGGCCGTCGTCGAGCACGGCAGCCTGCGCGCGGCCGCCCGCGCGCTCGATCTCGCGCAAAGCGGCGTCACGCAGCAACTGCAGGGCCTCGAGGCGACGCTCGGCGCGACGCTGTTCACGCGCACCAACCGCGGGATCGTGCCGACGGCCGTCGGCCAGCGGCTGCTCGCGCGTTCCGGTTCGATCCTCGGCGAATGCGAGCAGGTCGAGCGGGAAATCCGTCAGTTGAGCGGTGCCTACGAAGGCACCGTCACGCTCGGCCTCGTGACCGAGCCGCTGATCGACGCGTTCGCGCCGGTGCTGACCGCGTTCCGCGCGCGCTTCGACAAGGTGGACGTGCACCTGCGCACCGGCACGTCGCGGATGATGATCGGCTGGCTGCGCGAGAGTGCGGTCGATTTCGCGATCGCGCTGGTCGCGAAGCAGACCGACACGACCGATCTCGCGGTCACGCCGCTGCGCACGTCGGCGCCGGTGGTCGTCTGCCGCAACGGGCATCCGGCGATGCACGCGCAATCGCTCGCCGAGCTGGGCGACTACGGATGGGTGTCGACGCGCTCGCCGAACCTGAGCGCCGACCCGGTCGTCAACCGGCTGCTCGCGTACTTCGATACGCACGGCCAGCCGCCGCCGAAGATTCTGGCGACCGTCGAAGGAATGTTCGAGACGCTGCAGATCGTCACGCAGACCGATTCCCTCGCGCTCGAAACCGAAGCGATCACGCGGCACGGGCCGTTCGCCGGCGCGCTCGTGAAGGTGCCGGTGCGCGAGCAGGCCGAAGCGCAGGACATCTGCCTGCTGCAGCGCGCGGCCGTGCCGCTGACGCCCGCCGCGCAGGAACTCGCGACGATGCTCGCGTCGTATTTACGGGTGGTGCGCGGGCGGTAAGGCCACCCGCCTCGCACGTCAGTCCAGCGATTCCCGCGCCGTCTCGCGCAGCATCGCGACCGCGATCAGCGACAGCACCACGCACGCGGCCACGTAGCCGGCCGGCGCGAGCTTGCTGCCGGTCGTCTTCACGAGCCAGGTCGCGATCAGCTGCGCGGTGCCGCCGAAGATCGTCACCGCGAGCGCATACGCGATCGAGATGCCCGTCGCACGCACGTGGCGCGGCAGCGACTCGCACATCAGCGCCATTTCCGATGCCGAGCCGAGCGAATAGAACAGCAGCATCAGCGCGGTCAGCGGCAGGATCACCGACAGCGTCGGATGATGGTTCATCAGCCAGAACGCCGGGAACAGCAGCGCGACCAGCACGCCGCGGCCGACGAAGATCGGCAGGCGGCGGCTGCCGAGCTGGTCCGACAGCCAGCCGAACAGCGGGCATGTGACCAGCATCACGCAGCCCGACGCGACGCCGACGAACATCGACAGCTTCATCGGCAGGCCGAGCGTATGGATCGCGTAGGTCGGCATGTAGAAGGTGAGGATGTAGGTCGACACCGTGCCGCCCATCACCGTGAGCATCAGCAGCAACACCGTGCGTGTGTGCTTCGAGAACAGCTCGCGCAGCACGCCGCGTTCGATGCCGTGATGGCGGTCTCCGGGCGCGTCGTCCGCGAGCCGGCGGCGCAGATACATCCCGACCGGCGCGATCAGCACGCCGACGAGAAACGGCAGCCGCCAGCCCCAGCCTTCCAGCGCGTCCTTCGTCATCGTGTTGGACAGCAACGCCGCGAACCCTGAACCCATCAGCGCGGCGCCGCCCTGCGTCGCGAGCTGCCAGCTCGCGCGGAACCCACGGCGCGACGTGCCGCCCTGTTCGAGCAGCGTCGACGTCGCCGCGCCGAATTCGCCGCCCTGCGAGAAACCCTGCAGCAAGCGCGCGAACACGACGAGCAGCGGCGCGGCGACGCCCACCTGCGCATAGGTCGGCGCGATCGCGATCAGGCCGGTGCCGAGCGCCATCAGCATGATCGTCAGGTTCAGCGCGGCCTTGCGCCCCTTGCGGTCCGCGTAGACGCCGAGCACGACGCTGCCGAGCGGCCGCGTGAAGAAGCCGGCGGCGAACGTCGCGACCGACAGCAGCAACGACGTGGTCGGGTCGCTCGACGGGAAGAACAGCTTGCCGATCAGCACCGCGAAGAAGCCGTACACGGTGAAATCGAAGAATTCCAGCCAGTTGCCGATCACGGCCGCGGCGATCGCGCCGCGCCGCGTGACGGCAGGCGCGCCCGGCGCGCCGGTGTCGGCGGCCTCCGCCGACGCGGGGTGCAGCGCGAGATGATCTTTCTGCATCGCTATCCTCTCCTGTCAATGCGGCCGGAAGCGCCGGCCGCCCGCCGCCGCCGCGATTACTGTCCGAGGTAACGCTCGACGAGGCGCGTCCAGAACGCCGCGCCGATCGGCAGGTTGCGATCGTTGAAGTCGTATTTCGGGTTGTGCACCATGCAGCCGTCCTCGCCTTCGCCGTTGCCGAGCCGCACGAACGAGCCCGGCCGCTGCTGCAGCATGAACGCGAAATCCTCGCTGCCCATCAGCAGGTCGGTCTGCTCGACCACGTGCGCATCGCCGACGAGTTCGCGCGCGACCTGCGCGGCGAAATCCGTTTCGGCATCCGTATTGACGACGACCGGATAGCCTTCGATGTACTCGACGTTCGCGCTCGCGCCGTAGCTCGCGGCCTGCGTTTCGGCCAGCTCGGTGATGCGGCGCTTGAGCAGCGCGCGCACTTCCGGGCTGAACGACCGTACGCTGAGTTCGAGGCGCGCGCCGTTCGGAATCACGTTGTTCGCGGTGCCCGCGTGCATCGAGCCGACCGTGACGACCGCCGGCTGCGACGGGTCGACGTTGCGCGCGACGATCGTCTGCAGCGCCATCACGATGCTCGCCGCGACGACGACCGGATCGACTGTCAGGTGCGGCCGAGCCGCGTGGCCGCCGACGCCCTCGATCGTGATGATCGCCTTGTCGCCGGCCGACATGAACGGGCCGCGCCGCGTGAGGAACACGCCGGGCGCCGCGCCCGGATGGTTGTGCATGCCGAACACGGCATCGCACGGGAAGCGCTCGAACAGGCCGTCGTCGATCATCTTCTTCGCGCCGCTGTCGACGCCGTGCTCTTCCGCCGGCTGGAAATACAGGTGGACGGTGCCCGAGAAGTTGCGCGTCTTCGCGAGATGCTGCGCGGCGCCCAGCAGCATCGTCGTGTGGCCATCGTGGCCGCACGCGTGCATCTTGCCGTGCGTGCCGCTCGCATACGGCAGGCCGGTCGCCTCGACGATCGGCAGCGCATCCATGTCGGCGCGAATGCCGATGCTGCGCGTGCCGTCGCCCACCCGCAACGTGCCGACCACGCCCGTCTTGCCGACCCCGCGCGTCACCTGCCAGCCCCATTGCTCGAGCTTGTCCGCGACGAGCGCGGCCGTGTCGTGCTCTTCGTACGCGAGCTCGGGATGATGGTGGATGTGGTGGCGGATCTCGCGCAGCCCGCCGGCGGCGGGCATCAGATCCTCGACTTCGGTGAAGCGGGTATTGGGGGTATCGGTGGTCATCAAGGGGCTCCTGCTGATTGTCAGCGTGTCTCGCACGCGGCGTTTGCATGCGGGAAAGCGAGCCACTATAGCCAGCCGATATCGGTTCAAGAAGATGCGGAATTTTTCACCGTGATAAGTGTTTTTAATCAGGGTTAGTACGGATGCGCCGGTCCGGCTTGTAGTTTTCGATTGGGTACCCGCTACTGCGGCGTAAGACTACTTCTTGATTGCACTCAACTGCCGATCGAAGTCCGCGGGATCGAAGTAGTCTCGCCAAACCGTGATTCGATCATCGACGATGGTCAGGGTACCCATCACGGGAAGCGTGATTTTTCCGCCTGATTCGTGTTGAAAGACGTCGATCCGCTCATTGAGGACGACGTTTCCCGCTGCGGCGATATGGGTCACCGTCCAGTCGACCTTGAACGTCGTACCGATCCCGAAGTCGCCGTGGAATTGGCGAACATTGTCCCGTCCAACGATGTCGGGGAACGGAACGTTGTCGTAGAGGACATCATCGGAGAGCATCGACAGCGCGTCGTCGATGCGGTTTTCGGTCCAAAGCGAAAAGAATCGAAGCGCCACGGCCAAAACATCGGTAGTCATCTCGGCTCCTCAAAATGGGGGGGAAAAGCAGGCGCGGGACATCGCGCACCAGCAGGTGCGCGATGTCCCGCCAGTCTTATTCTTGAACGAATGCCAGCAGTTCCGCGTTCAAGACACTCGCGTTGACGGTCAACATCCCATGGGAGAAGCCCGGGAACGTTTTCAGCTTGCCGTTCTTCAACAGTTTGATCGCCTTGAGCGCCGCGTCCTTGTACGGGACGATCTGGTCATCCTCGCCGTGAAGCACCAGCGTCGGCACGCCGATCAACTGGAGATCTTCGGTCTGGTCCGTTTCCGAAAACGCCTTGATACCCTCGTAGTGGGCTTGCGCGCTACCCATCATTCCCTGGCGCCACCAGTTCTGAATCACGCCCTGATGAACGGTCGCGTCAGGACGATTGAACCCGTAGAACGGGCCCGCGGGCACGTCTACGAAGAACTGCGCGCGATTTTCAGCGAGCCCCTTGCGTAGCCCGTCGAAGACATCCAGCGGCAGGCCTTCGGGATTCGATGGCGTCTTCAGCATCAGCGGCGTCACGGCGCTCACGAGAATGGCCTTTGCGACACGCCCCGTCGGCTCGCCGTGCCTCGCAACATAGCGCGCCACTTCGCCCCCGCCGGTGGAATGGCCGATATGCACGGCATGCCTGAGGTCCAGTGTCTCGACGAGCGCAAACGCGTCCGCTGCGTAATGATCCATGTCGTGACCTTCTGCGACCTGCGACGAGCGCCCGTGTCCGCGCCGGTCGTGGGCAATAACGCGATACCCGTTCGCCAGGAAGAAGAGCATCTGGGTATCCCAGTCATCCGCGGAGAGCGGCCAGCCGTGATGGAACACGATCGGCTGAGCGTCCCGGGGGCCCCAGTCTTTATAGAAAATGTCTACGCCGTCCCGCGTGGTAATGAATGACATGATCGTGTTCCTTTCGTACGGTTGCAGGGAAGTAACGGGTGCTGCGGAAGTCGTCGTCGCGGCCCGCGCGATCTCGCAGGGTGGTCGCCGGAATGCGGCCGGCAGGCGAAAAGCACGCCCGCGGGTGCCGTCCGATCTCGAGCCGCCTCAGGAAGGAGTGGTTACGTCGACGCCGCGAACGGGTAATCGATGTAGCCCTGCGCGTCTTGCGTGAACCATGTGGCCGGGTCGTCTGACGCGAGCGGAATCGCTTCGGCCAGACGCCGAGGGAAGTCCGGATTGGAAATGAACGGGCGCCCGAACGTAACGGCGTCGGCGACGCCCGCATCGAGTTCTGCCTGAGCTCGAGTGGCGTCGAAATCCGAGTTGAGCACCAGCGGTCCTTTGAAAGCCGGTCGAATTTTCGCCGCGAGCGGGTCGAGGTACCCGACGCCGAAACTGCCGTTCAGCGGAGGCTCGCGCAGTTCCAGGAACCCGATCCCTACCGCGGACAGCGCCTCGGCGGCCGCGATAAACAACGGCAAGGGATCGCTGTCGCGCACGCCCTGCGTTTCGCCGTTCGGAGACAGGCGGACGCTGGTACGGCCGGGACCCGCTACATCCGCGACAGCCCGGGTTGCCTGGATGAGCAGCCGGAGCCGATTCGAGATCGATCCGCCATACGCGTCGCCGCGGAAGTTGGCACTGTCTCGCAGGAATTGATCGATCAGATAACCGTTCGACGCATGCAACTGTACGCCGTCGAAGCCAGCCTGCAGCGCATTTCGTGCCGCGGCGGCGAACTGCTCGATGATCGCGGGAATTTCTTTTGTCTCGAGTGCGCGTGCCTGCGTGTAGGGCTGCTTGCCCGAGTAGGTATGAGCGTGGCCGGGCGCCGTCGTCTCGGACGAGGAGACAGGCGGTGCGTCATCCAGAAAGCTCGGATGCACGACTCGCCCCATATGCCACAGCTGCGCAATGATGCGGCCGCCCGCTTCGTGCACGGCATCGGTCACCGTGCGCCAGCCGGCAATTTGCGCAGCTGTCCACAGCCCGGTGGCGTAAGGCCATCCCAGGCCCTGCCGGGAGATGCCGATCGCCTCCGAGATGATCAGCCCCGCGGAGGCACGCTGACTGTAATAGTCCGCCATCATCGCGGTCGGTACGTGTTCGCGCGTTCCCCGCGCACGCGTCATCGGCGCCATGAGGATACGGTTGGGCACTTCAATCGCACCGAGTCGCAAGGGATCAAACAGCGTAGGCACCCCAACCTCCTTCTTGTTTTCGCCAACGTGGAAATGCCGGCAACGCTTCACCCAGTTCAGACGAGGCGAGCGCCGCCGTCGACATGAATCGTCTCGCCGTTCATCGATCCATTGCTCATGAGGAACACCACTGCCGCGCCCACTTCTTCGGCGGTTCCCAACCGATGCAACGGCAATTTGTCTTTCAATGCGTTGACGTACGCGTCACGACCTTCGCCGAGCGTGCGAGCGAGCAACGGCGTGTCGGTGGTGCCGGGCGAAACGGTGTTGACACGGCGAGGCGCAAGTTCCAGAACCAGCCCTCTGGCCAGCGCCTCCATCGCGGCCGATGCCGACGCAAGAATGGCGGTGCCATAGGCATTGGGTCGGTCGGCCAACACGCCGGAAATAAACGTGACGGAGGCATCGGCCGCCAGGCGGTCACCCAGCGCGCGCAAAGTATGGACGGCGGCCCAAACGCGCTCGTCGAACGCCCGCCGCAGATAGTCGACATCCGCGTCGAGTACCTTGCCTGCCACGAAGGTTCCCGCGAGGAGAACGAGATGGTCGACGTGAGCGATGTCGGCCAGTGCCGAGACGATGGTTTCCGGCCGGGTCACGTCGGCGCTCCGCCAACCCGCGAATCCATTCTCGATGGCGACCTGTTCGGCACCCTCCGGATTGAACCCGACCACCGTGACGCTTGCACCCGCGGCCTTGGCCTGTTTGGCTGCCGCAAGGCCGATTCCGGACGTTCCGCCGAAGATGAGGACGGACTTGCTCTTGAGTGAATGGGAATCGAAATCAGAGGTCATGGAGTGGGTCCCTGTCAGCCGGCGCAACTCGAAACGGCGCCGTGCAGAGACTCTATACTTGACGGCCGACATTGATAATCAGCGCCCGATTCGCTTCTATATTTCCGCCATGGAACAAATCAGCCTGGACCGTCTCACCGGCCTCATCGCATTTAGCCGCGCGGCATCGTTGGGAAGCTATTCGGCTGCGGCGCGGGCGCTCGGCGTCACGCCTTCCGCGATAAGCAAAAGTATCCAGCGTCTGGAGCGTCACTTCGAGATCAAACTGTTCAACCGCACGACACGGTCATTGACGCTGACTCAGGAAGGGCGCGACCTGCATGAACGCACGCTGCGCCTGCTGTCGGAAATGGAAGCGATCGAACAGGCCGCTGCCTCGGCGCGATCCGAGCCTGCGGGCATCCTGAAAGTGACCGCGCCGCTGCCGATCGGGGTTCATCTCATCGCGCCCGCCCTACCCGCGTTTCGCCAGCGCTTTCCCAAGCTGTCGATCGACCTGCGCCTGGGCGATCATTTCGTCGACCTCGTCGGTGAAGGTATCGATGTGGCCGTTCGCGTCGGGGATCTCACGGGCTCTCGTTTGGTCTCGCGAGCGCTTTCGCCTCACTACATCGGCGCCTATGCGTC
>NZ_BCPO01000182.1:0-56133 GCF_016586105.1 Burkholderia sp. E168m15 | reverse complement strand
AGATCGTCCCGCGTTTCGCCAGCGCTTTCCCAAGCTGTCGATCGACCTGCGCCTGGGCGATCATTTCGTCGACCTCGTCGGTGAAGGTATCGATGTGGCCGTTCGCGTCGGGGATCTCACGGGCTCTCGTTTGGTCTCGCGAGCGCTTTCGCCTCACTACATCGGCGCCTATGCGTCTCCGGACTACCTCGCCAAACGCGGTGTTCCCAGGCATCCTGACGAACTCGTGGAGCATGATTGCGTGAACTTTCGCTTTCAAAGTTCGGGGCAAGTTCTTCGCTGGACGTTTGCCACGGACGAAGGGCCGCTCAGCCTCACGCCGGATGCGGACATCGTCGTCGATACCAGCGATGCGGTGGCTGCCGTCATGGCGGCTGGCGGAGGCGTGGGCATTTCGCCGACGTATGTCGCGGCAGCGTACGTCCGGCGCGGGGAACTCGTGCCGATCCTCACCGAGTTCGTCGAACCGCGCTCCACTATCACCGCCCTTTGGCCGGAGAGCCGCCGTAGTAGTCCGAACGTCAAAGTATTGCTGGCATACCTCAAGAAGGTTTTCGCTTCGTATGCGGCAGAGCATTGACGGGCAGCCGATGGTTTTCGGACTACCTGGAGGAGCGGCCGAAGCGATCTTTCGACGGAACGATTCCGGCAGCCACGGCGAATGACGCGAAACAGCTCTTCGCTCATCGCAACCACATCCTTGCGGTCCTTCCGCGCAAGTTCGACGTTCTACTCTGAGCCGGCCATACCGACCACAGTTGCCCCAAGACCTTTCGTCCATTGAGGGAGGGCCATGCCGACGCCGCCCGCGGCGGCATCGGCGGCGCACGCTCCACGGCAACGGACCGTCGCCCGCCGATCGCTTCAGCAACGCGTGCTTTCATCCGGTGATCAGTCGCGGCGCTTCCCGTGAACCTGCTGTACGGTCACCGTGCCCTTTTTATCGCCAAAATGCGCGATCACGTAGTTCGAGACAGCCGCCACATCAGCATCCGAGTACACACTTCCGAATGACGGCATCATGTGGGTCTGTCCATTGATCTGCACATTCGTTCCATGGAGCAGCACCTGCATCAGCGCTGTACCCGATGGATCGTTGACCGCACGACTGCCGACGAGGTCGGCATACGGCGATTGTCGTCCTGCACCGTTCCATTGATGGCATCCCGCGCAGTCCGCGGCAAACAGACGTCGACCACGACCATTTTCGTCGCGGGCGCTTTCCCCCGGCAGGACCGGATTCGACGCGCGCGCAGCGGCCGGCGCAAGCTCAACGGGGCCTGCACCGCCACCCTTCACAGGCGTTATCCCGCGAAGGTATGCGACCAACGCGCCGATGTCGTTTGACGTCAAATGTTGAAGACTATGCTCGACGACCTCCGCCATTGGGCCCGCCGCGGAACTGCGGCCGCGCGCATGCCCTGTCGATAGATAGCCGGCAATCTGCTCGTCCCGCCATGCGCCAATGCCGTAAAGATCGTCCTGCGTCGTGTTATACGCTTTCCAGCCATCGATGTCGGCACCCGACAGATACGCGCGGGATTGCATCGCAAATCCGGCATTTCGTGGCGTATGACATTCGCCGCAGTGCCCGAGCGGCCCTGCCAGATACGCGCCGCGATTCCACTCGACGCTTTTCGCTGGATCGGGCCTGAATCGCTGCTCGTGGAAGAAGATCGCATTCCAGAACGCCATGCCCCAACGCTGGTTGAACGGAAACGCGAGCGTATTGAGCGGCGCAGCCTGTCGCACCGGTGCCAGGGAAAGCAGATACGTCTTGATATCCAGCACGTCTTCGCGGCTCATTGCCGTATATGACGTATAAGGCATCGCCGGATACAGGTGCCCGGCCCGACCGACACCCTGACGCACCGCCCTGACGAACGCGTCGTCAGTCCAGTCGCCTATGCCGGTTTCCTTGTCGGGCGTGAGGTTGGTGGAATAGATCTTCCCGAACGGCAGGTCGAACGCGCGTCCGCCCGCATAGGGCGTGCCGCCCGGAGCCGTATGACATGCGACGCAATCCGCCGCCCGCGCGAGGTAGGCGCCGCGCGCGACACCTGCCGGTAGATCCGCCGGCACGCCCGCGAAAGGCGACACCGGTTCGGGCCCGGACGGTCGAAGCGCGGTGTATGCGAACCATCCTGCAGCGACGAGAATGACCAGCAGTCCAAAGCAAGCGATCCGGCGAAGGATCTTCATGGTGTCAATTCGTTTCAAGTCGATATTCCCGTTCAAGCTGCGAGCACGTCATCACGCAAAGGCAATGCGCGAATCCGCCGGCCGGTGATGGCAGCAAGCGCATTCGCCACGGCCGGCGCAGGAAGCGGCGTGCCGGGCTCGCCGATGCCCGTAGGCGCGGCAGTCGACGACACCATGTACACCTCGACTCGCGGCATCGCATTCATACGCAGAATCGGATAGTCGTGGAAATTGCTTTCCTTGACTTGTCCCTGCTTGAACGTTATCGCTTGATGCAGGAACGAAAGGCCGAGCGCGGCAGCGCCCTCGATCTGGGAGGCAACAATGTCAGGGTTGATCACCGTGCCGCAGTCGACGGCACATACGATCCGGTCTACGGAGTAGGAGCCGTCCTGGCGCAGCGTGACTTCGGCTACCTGAGCGACGTGCGTACCAAACGACGCGTGGACGGCAATGCCTCTCGCTCGCCGGTCGCCGGGTTTCGATGCAGGCAGCGGCTTGCCCCACCCTGCCTTTTCGACGGCGAGATCGAGCACACCGAGGTCGCGTGGGCTTGACTGCAACAGTTGCCGTCGAAACGCATAGGGATCTTTCCCGGCCGCCGCGGCCAGTTCATCGATCATCGTCTCGACCACGAACGCGGTGTGCGTATGCCCTACCGACCGAAGCCACGCCACGGGTATCGCGAACGCGTTGTAGCTATGCTGCTCCACCCGGAAATTCGGAATCGCATAGCCCGTGTCGGCCGCTCCTTCCACGAGGTTATCGTCGACCGTCGTGGGATCGGGCGACGGCATGAAGCTCTGCCCGACGATACGATGGTGCCAGGATGCCAGCTGTCCGGACGCATCGACGATCGCACGCACACGATGGACGGTCAGCGGGCGATATTGAACACCGCGCATGTCGTCTTCGCGCATCCACACCATTTTTATCGGCGCGTCGATGCCCGCTTTACGGGCAGCAATCGCAATGCGAACGGCTTCGCGGACAAAATCCGATCGCGGATTGGCGCGCCTGCCGAAACTCCCCCCTGCGTAGAGCTGATGCAGCTGGACCTGGTTCAGCGCGAAGCCAAGTTCCTTCGCGGCTGCATTGCTATCTCCGGTGTGCCATTGCTCGCCGTTCCAGATTTCGCAGCGGTCCTTCGTCAAATGCACGACGCAGTTGAGCGGCTCCATCGGCGCATGTGCCAGATAGGGCTGCTCATAGATCGCGTCGATCACCTTGGCACCGCTGGGTGTGCCGTCCAGCACCTTGCCGCGCGCCTTCGCCACCACGCCCGGCGTACCGGCCAGTTCGCGAAACTTCGCGACGATCATGAAAGAATCCGCGGTCAGCGCACCGCGCTCGTCCCACTCGATCTTCAGCGCGTCCCTTCCCTGACGGGCCGCCCACGTGTTACGGGCAAGTACCGCCGCACCACCCTGAATCTCGTCGTCACCTGGAACCCGCACCACCGCGACCACGCCGGGGACGGCCAGCGCCTTGGCGCTATCGATACTGCGTATCTTTGCCCACAACTTCGGAGGATGCGCGATCGCGGCGACGAGCATGCCCGGAAGTCGAATGTCCTGCGTGTAGATCGCACTACCGTTGACCTTGGCGGGAACGTCCAAGCGACGCGTACCGTTCTTGCCGATGAATCGGAATCGGGCGTGATCCTTGAGCACGACTTCCTTGGGGATCGGTTCCGCGGAAGCCGCGGCCACCAGACTACCGTACGTTGCCCGGCGTCCCGAACGCGGGTGGACGACGACGCCGTTCTCTACCACGAGTTCGTTCCGAGGCACACCGAACCGTTTGGCTGCGGCGGCAACGAACATGGTCCGCGCGGTGGCTGCCGCGTGCCTCATTTGAACCCAGGCGCCAGCCATCGCCGTGCTGCCGCCGGTCGCCTGCACCTTGAACCCTCGCGCCGCGAGGACGGGATTGATGTAATGCTCCACATCGGCAGGCGCCCCCGTCACGGTGATGTCACTCAAGCTCACGTCGAGCTCCTCGGCGGCGAGCGTAGCCAGCCCCGTAAACGTCCCTTGGCCCATTTCGAGGTAACTCGAGATCACGGTCACCTTGCCATCCGCGGCAACGCGGATAAATGCATTGGGCTCGAAAGACAACCGTGCCGTCGACTTTCCGATCACGGCCGCCGCGCGGGCCGTGCCTCCGTGGAAGCTGAGCGCAAGCGTGAACGCCGCCATGCTGCCCAGAAAGTTGCGGCGAGACATTGCGATGGAGGGACTGTCGCTCACAGTCGATTCCGCGTCTTCGTTCGGAACACCGGCGTGGTTCGTCATGGATTGCTTCCTGTTTTTTGTCACGAGCGTCGTGATAGCCGAGAATCCTGGCTGGCGTTACGCTCGCGCTGCGAGCACATTCGCGGCCTTGTGTATGGCAGCACGAATCCGGACATAGGTGCCGCATCGGCACGCGTTTCCGCTCATTGCTGCGTCGATATCGTCGTCGGTCGGACGCGGCTTCGTGGAAAGCAACGCGATCGCCGACATGATCTGCCCGGACTGGCAATAGCCGCACTGAGGCACCTGGTGCTCGATCCAGGCGGCCTGCAGCGCTTGGCCTATGTGCAATTGCTCGGCGGCTTCGATCGTCGTTACCTTGCGACCTGCGACATTCGCAAGCGGTGTTACGCACGATCGAATCGGACTGCCATCGACGAGAACGGTACACGCGCCACACAGCGCCATGCCGCACCCGAACTTCGTCCCCGTCAGCCCGAGCTCGTCGCGCAAATACCAAAGCACCGGCATACTCGGATCGCCGTCAAACGAACGACTCTCACCATTGACCGCAAGCTTTACCATGACGCCATCCGTATCTGAGATTTACGCAAGCCTCGATGCTACGGTTATGCGGCCTGCGCTGAACCTTGAATTGTTGAATGCGGCCATGAGCAGAATTGATTAATCCGCGTTGGCCAAGTACGCTGTGAAGCGCTGTGTTGGCGTACGCTCGAACCGCTTCGGCAGGAAGCACCTTCGACGTCGATGCCGCTGACACTGCTTTCCAGCAGCCGGCACTTCGGGCAATTCCGCCAGCCTTTGCTGGCGGCGCAGCTTCGGAAGCGAACGGCGTACGTGCCGCCAAAACCGGGTCAGTCGAGCTTTTCGGTCTTCTTCAGGCGCGCACCATTACCAATGAGCAATGCCGAAAGAACGAGCAACACGACCCCGCCCATCAACGGAGCGAACACGCCGATGCGATCGAGGAGTTCTCCCCCTAGCGCGCCGCCCAGCATGATCGCCAGCTGAATCGATCCGACCATCAAGCCCCCACCGCTTTCGGGCTCGTCGTCGATTTCCTTCGCCAGCCAGGTGGACCACGTGACGGGAATCGCTGCATTCACGGCGCCCCAGCCGATCATCATCGTCGCGGCGCCCGCGAACAGGTGGCCGAACTGCACCAATCCCAGCGTCGCGGCGGCGAGCGCAATCGGCAACCAGCGCAACAGAGGGTAAACATGGTTGCGGTGCAGCATCGTGCCCGCGAAATGGGTCCCAGCAAAACCGGCCACGCCCAATCCGAGCAATAGCATCGACAGTTGATTGGCGTCTGCTCCGGTTACCGCTTCCAGAAACGGACGGAAGTAGGTGAACGTCCCGTAGGAGCCGGCGAAGGTGAGCATGACCGCAACCATTCCGACCGCAACGTTTCGGCGCTTCAGCAGTCCGAACAACCGGGTGATGGGAATGGCTGCTCGGGGGGGCATGCTCGGCAGGCTTACCGCTTGCCATACTAGATTCACCAGTACCAAAGGCACCAGCGCAGCAAATACGAATCTCCAACCCAAATGGCCACCGACGTACGCGCCAATCGGAGCAGCAAAGGCTGTCGCGATCGCATTACCCATATAGATCGTTCCGAGCGCCTTGGGTACGCGTTGTGCCGGCACCAGTTGAATCACCGTGGCTGTGGACAACGACCAGAAACCTCCGACCGCAAGCCCCAGGAACGCCCGCGCAATCATCAGCACCGCGAAGTTCGGCGACACGGCGATCAGCACGATCGATATCAGCATCAGAACCGTCATGCTCATCAACACATGCCGACGATCGAAACGCCCGGCGAGCGGCGCGACGAACAAGCTGGCCAGGACGGCGAAGAAACCGGAAATCGAGATCGCCTGACCAGCGATGCCCTCGGTTGCATTCAAGTCATGCGCAATCGGCGTCAGCAAGCTGACCGGCATGAACTCCGAGGCGATCAGCATCGCCACACACAGCGCCATGGCGCCTACCGCGCTTCCTGTCTGGCGCGGCGAGGAAACGAATGAAGAAGATGAAGGGGTCATGATGTTCGCTCCCAAAAATGCAGGACGCAGCAACGCCAACCCATCCGGCGCGCGGATAAAGCATTGGTGCATCTCAACGGAGGTATTGGCTACCGACGGCTCGACGTGAGCGACAGGAATGCATCGCTAGCGGCCCCGGCTTCGAAGCCCATAATAGGTCGAGGAGGCCATTGGCGAATACGCCGATTCCGGAATAGACCGATGCATCGGATTGATAAATCCGACGATGAGAACGTGCTGGATTGCTCAACCACTTCGACGTGAACAGCTACTTCGTGTGTCGAAGTGCGTCGATCAGAACGTGCATCGCTCGCGAAATCTCGCGCTGAGCCGAGTAGTAGATGTGATATCCGGGGGACGTGCGCCACCATGGTTTCAACACCGGCACCAATCTCCCGGTTTCGAGATGGGGTTGCGCCAGGTCCTCGTGGAGGTAGGCCAGCCCGTAACCAGACAGTGCCGCGTTCAACACCTGGTAAATGCCGTTGAATACGAGCCGCCCGTCGGCCCGGACATTCACTTTTCGCTGACCTTTACCGAGTTCCCATGCGCACAGGTTTCCCAAGGTCGGAAGGCGAAGGTTGATGCAATCGTGACAGACCAGATCCTGCGGCTTGGTCGGCACTGGTTTCGAAGCGAAATACGACGGCGCAGCCACGATCGCGAAACGTTGGTCGGGTCCAATGCGGACGGCAGAGATATCTTTCGACAACTCGTCGCCGAGACGCACCCCAAAGTCGTACCGGCTCTGGACGATATCGGTCAACGCATAGTCGGCGTTCACCTCCACCTTGATCTGCGGATACAACGCGAGGATCTTCGCAAGGCGCGGCCAGAGCAACGTATCGATGGCATGCTCCGGCGCTGTGATGCGGATCGTTCCTGCTGGAACGTCCCGCATTTCAATGATGCTCTTGAGCTCTGCTTCAATGTCGTTGAACCTGGGCTCGACGACCTGCAGCAATCGTTCTCCAGCTTCGGTCACGGATACGCTTCGGGTGGTACGTGTAAGCAAGCGCACACCCAACCGCGTCTCCATTCCGCGAATCGTATGGCTGAGCATCGACTGCGAGATACCCAACTGCGCGGCCGCACGAGTAAAGCTACGTTCGCGCGCAACCGCAATCAATGCGAGCAACTCGCTGTAGTTTTCCCGTGACATTTATCGATTCCATGCAGAGGGACGCGACGTCTTCACTTGCAATCTGGCCCGCGCAGACGAGAAGAGCGCTCGCACACTAATGCGCATGACGCAACGCGGATACAAGAAGGGCCATCGCTCCCGACGGTTGTCGCCGGCTGGGATAGTACAGATAGAACCCACCCCAAGACGGACACCAGTCCGTCAAGACCGGTATCAAGTGCTGCGCCTTGATATACGGTTCGGCGAGATCTTCCGGAACATACGCTAGCCCAAGCCCCGCCACCGCACCGGCCAGGCATTCGTAAATGTCGTTGCACGCCAACTGACCGTCGACGCGAACATTGACCGGTCGTCCGCCTTTTTCGAACTCCCACGCCCATAATCCGCCATGCGCCATCAGTCGCAAGTTCACGCAGCTATGGTGTATGAGATCACCGGGTGTCCGAGGCACTGCATGGGTGGCAAAGTACCGCTTCGTGCCCACGACGGTGAAGCGAACGTCAGGACCGATTTGAACGGCGATCATATCCTGCGCAATCGCTTCGCCAAGCCGGACTCCGGCATCGAACTGCTCGGCCACGAGGTCGACAAAGCGATTGTCGATACTCAGCTCGACCTTGATATCAGGATATTTGGGCAGAAACTCTTTCAGCTTGGGAGCGAGAATCGTCCGGCTCGGATAGTCCGGTGCGGTGACGCGAATGGAGCCCCTCGGGCTGCCACCGAGATCCGACAGAGCGGACATCTCCGCGTCGATTTCCTTCAAGCGCGGCGCAACGATGTGAAGGAGCCGCTCGCCTACTTCAGTCGGCGTGACGGTACGCGAATTTCGCGCGAGCAGTCGAGCGCCGAGCCGCTCCTCCAGCGCACGAACTGCGTGACTGACTGCGGATTGGGACACACCCAACTGCACGGCAGCTCGAGTAAAACTTTTCGCGCGAGCAACGGCGATGAGTGCCGTCAACCCGCCAAAGGAATCGCGCAGTGTACTGTCTTCCATGATCGATCATCCACCGTCTCGTCATTGACAGCACCATACCATCGCCATATCCAACACGCAGCCAATTCCTTTCCACTAGCGCTCCCCGAAGCAGCGCCTCGCCCCGCATCGCCGCAACGAGCGGCCACGGTCGTACGCCGAACCATTTCACTTGTCCGCGTCGCCGCCGAACGCAACATGAGACGTGGGCTGGGCCGCGGTGCGCATGCCTGCAACCTCTCGCGATGCTGCTTGTGCATCGTCAACCCACGTACGTGGGTTCGCACGCGCCGGGTTGAAACCCGCAGCTGCATATTGGTTCGCTTCCTGAAGGACTTGTTCACGAGTCGGGCCGTTCGACACCGACTGAGCCGACGCAAACAACGGTGCGAGCATACCGAGTGCAATAGCAAAAACACCAAGACGGATTTTCAAGGTATGGACTCCATAATAATTGCAATGATTTGGCCAAGGCCATCTGGCGCCTATCTTCGCCACGAGCAGTGGGGAACCCTCCCCGGAGGGTGGAATTGCCTCAAACCAATCTGCGATGGCTTGTACGCGCCAGGCTCGATGTCTCTCTACCCATGCACATCCGAAGCCGCCCGCTTATTGTGTGTGGATTGATATCAATGGCGACGTGTTGATCTACGCTTCGAACGATACGTTCGGCGCTCGACGGGATCAAGCTACGCGCTTGCTAAGACCTATGCACTGTATTAATAAATCGTCCCTCCAGCCCGTGAAACCTTGTTCAATGACGCATCTGCCCGGACGACCTTTAGACTGCTGCTTGCAGCCTTCGCCGCAAGCGCGCTAATTTCAGTGCCCAACCCGATAGATGCGGCCGCTATGCACGCCCTCCACGCTGCGCCGATACGCCATTGCCACACGTGTCGCCGGCACACCTTCGTAACCGGGAAAGAACGGCCCGAACCGTTCCGCGGATTCGATCAGCATGGTGGGACTGACCGCATTGATTCGGATACCCCGACGAAAATCGCACGCAGCAGCACGCACGAACCCTTCGATTCCGGCATTCGACGCCGCGGCGTGAGCACCCTGCGCAATCGGATCATCGACGGCGATGCCGGACGTCAGCGTGATCGAGCCGCCATCGCTCAGGTAATGCTGCCCCACCAGCGCGACGCGCACCTGACCGAGCAGCTTGTCCTGCAGGCCTCGATGAAAATCGGCCGCCGTCATCTTTTCGATTGGCGCCAATATGACGTTGCCTGCGGCGACGACGATGGCATCGACGCGCCCGATCTGCCCGAACAGCGAACCGACGCTGTCGTCACGCGTGATGTCGACCTGATGGTCTCCGCGGGTGCGGCCAACGCGAATGATTTCATGCTTGCCATCACGCGCAAGCTCATCTGCCGCGGCACGACCGACGTCCCCGCCGGCACCGATTACGACGATCTTCATCGAACACTCCTTTTCGCGTTCAGGTTGGAACGTCGCCATTCTTCACCGAACCGGGGACCCCATAAATATGCTCTAATTTCCGACACTCCTAACCTACAGTTCGCAATATGGACAGACTGCGTGCCATGGAAACCTTCGTTGCCGTCGTCGAAGGCGGCAACTTCACCGAGGCGGCGCGGCGGCTGGAAATCTCGGCGGTCATGGTCGGCAAATATGTGCGCGAACTGGAGGAGCGTCTCGCTGCGCGCCTGCTCGAGCGCACTACCCGGCGCCAGAACCTGACCGATGCCGGTCGCGTGTTCTACGAAGACGCCAAGCGTGCGCTCGAACACATGCGCATCGCCGAAACGTCGGTCGAACGGCTACGCGCGTCGCCCTCCGGTACGTTGCGAATCAGCGCGCCGATCACCTTCGGCGCCTGTGTCATCGCGCCGCTAGCCGCGACTTTCCGGCAGCGGTATCCGCTCGTACGCGTCGAGCTGGAATTGAGCAATCGCAACGTCGACCTGATCGACGAGGGTTTCGATCTGGCGATCCGCATCGGCGAACTGGGTGATGCCGACCTCGTTGCAAGGCCGCTGACCCGGTATCGCATGGTGATCTGCGCGTCGCCGGGCTATCTCGCTCAGTACGGGCGTCCGCAAACGCCACAGGACCTGAGCGCGCATCACTGCCTGTTCCACACGGTGTGGAGCAGCCGCAACGGCTGGAAGCTCGGCGACGATGACAGCACGCACTTTTCGGCTGAATCGGGGTTCACTTGCAATGACGGCAACGGCCTGCGAATGGCCGCCATCGCAGGCGCGGGATTGCTGCTGCAGCCGGAAGTCCTGGTGAGCCACGATCTGGCGAGCGGCGCGCTGGTACAGGTGCTGCAAGGTTACGAGCCGAAGCCGCACCCCGTTCATATCGTGTATCGACAAGACCGGCGCCCGCTGCCGAAGCTCACCCGCTTCGTCGCGCATTTGCTCGAGCATGTGACGGAGCGCGACGCGTCGTAGCGTGCTTTTCGGTTCGACGACATGCGCGAAGATACGTTGGTCGGGCAAACGTCTTCACCAATTTAGGATGACATCGTTTCGTCAGCGGCTTCAAGCTTCCGACCGCCTCCCCGCGCTATGCAAATCCGTACAACTTCGCCGGGTTCGTGACGAATATCCGCTGCTGCCAGTCCGGCCGCCCGATCCAGCCGGCGATCACGTCCAGCAAGCTTGCGTCGTCCGGCTTGTCCGTCTTCTGCGTCGGGTGCGGCCAGTCGGTGCCCCACAGCATGCGCTCCGGCGCCATGTCGATCAGCGCCTTCGCGACCGGCGCGACGTCGTCGTAGGCGGGCGCGCCCGTCTTGCTGTCGACGTACGGCCCCGACAACGTGATCCACGTATGGCCCTTTTCCACGAGGCGTTGCGCGGTACGAAACGCGGCCGACGACAGCCCGCCGGGCTGCGGCACATGCGCGATATGGTCGATGACGAGCGGGCAAGGCAGCGCTGCAAGATGCGGCTCCAGCTCCGGCAGCCGCGCACCCTGCACCACCAGCTCGATATGCCATCCGAGGTTCGCGATGCGCGCGGCGAGCGGCGCCAGCATGTCGAGCGTCGTCGCGCCCGGATAGCTGAGGTTGAACCGGATCGCACGGATGCCGCCGCGATCGAGCGCCCGAAGTTCGTCGTCGCTCACGGTGCCGTCGACCACGGCGACGCCGCGCGCGTCGGCGCCGAACTGCGCGATCGCCGCCAGCGTGCAGCGATTGTCCGTCCCGTACGTCGACGGCGTCACGACCACGTTGCGCTTCACGCCGATACGCGCCTGCACGCTTCGGTATTGCGCGACGGTCGCATTCGGCGGCCGCAGCGTCGTACCCGGCGCGACCGGGAACCGGTCGTCGTAGATGTGCATGTGACAGTCGATCGCCCCGTCGGGCAACCGGAACGCCGGCCGCTCGGTGCCGCTCGACCACGTTTCGTCGGCCGCGGCCAGCCTCGGCAATGCGGCCGAAGCCAGCGTCGCGCCGGCGATCCGGAGGAACCCGCGTCTCGCGATGCGCGCCATGATCAGATGGTCCCCGTCTTGCCGACCAGCTTGCCGGCCGCATGATTGCGCGTGAGCAGCAGCAGCGTCGCGACGCTGACGAGCGTGAGGATCGCGAGCGGCATCAAGGCGAGCGCGTAGCTGCCCGTCGCCGCCTTCACCCACCCGTACACGTTCACCATCAGCCCGCCGCCGAGCAGGTTCGCGATCGCGTTGACCGTCGCGAGCCCGGCGGCCACGGTGCTGTTGGACAGCATGTCGGTCGCGAGCGCCCAGAACGGGCCCTTGAACGAATATGCGCCGACCAGCACCGCGCAGAGCATGCAGATCGTGGGCAGCAGCGATCCGCTCAGCGACGTCGCGAACAGCCCCACGCCGATCAGCAGCATCGGCACGACCGTGTGCCAGCGGCGTTCGCCAAGGCGGTCCGAGCGCCGGCCCCAGTAGACCATCAGGATCGAGGCCACCGCGTACGGCACCGAGTTCAGCAGGCCGGTTTCCATGACGGTCAAGC
This sequence comes from Burkholderia sp. E168m15, assembly GCF_016586105.1. Taxonomy (NCBI): domain Bacteria; kingdom Pseudomonadati; phylum Pseudomonadota; class Betaproteobacteria; order Burkholderiales; family Burkholderiaceae; genus Burkholderia; species Burkholderia sp. E168m15. The sequence continues at coordinate 43,526 of NZ_BCPO01000182.1, read as the reverse complement.
CGAACGACTTCAGCAACTGCGGCTGCCACACGGACAGCGTGCTGCCTGCCGCGGAAGCACACGTGTCGACGAGCGCGAGGCACAGCACGTAGCGGTTGCGGAACAGCTGCGCAAGCGGCAGCGACGGCACCTTCTTGCGTGTCTTGTGGCCGGCGGCCAGCGCGTTCGAGAGCCACGCGCGCTCGTCGTCGTCGAGCCACCTCGCGTTCTCCGGCTTGTTCGTCAGCATGAACAGGCACGCGATGCCGAGCAGCACGGTGGGAATGCCTTCGAGGATGAACAGCCACTGCCAGCCGCGCAGGCCCCAGACACCGTCCATCTGCAACAGCAGCGCGGAGATCGGCGAGCCGATGAAGCTCGCGGCCGGAATCGCGACCATGAACGTCGCGACAATCCGCGCCCGGTACTGCGCGGGAATCCAGTACGACAAATACAGCAGCACGCCCGGGAAGAAGCCGGCCTCGGCCGCGCCCAGCAGGAAACGCAGCACGTAGAACGTCGTCGCGTTGTGCACGAGCGCGGTCGCCGCCGACACGATGCCCCACGTGATCATGATCCGCGCGATCCAGATCCGGGCGCCGTATTTCTGCAGCGCGAGATTGCTCGGCACTTCGAAAAAGAAGTATGAAATGAAGAACAGGCTGCTGCCGAAACCGAAGACCTGCGCCGACATCCCGAGGTCGTGGTTCATCTGCAGCGACGCCATCCCCACGTTGCCCCGGTCGATGAAGGCAAGCAGGTAGCAGATCATCAAGAAGGGAACGAGTCGCCAGACGATCTTTCGTATGGTCCGGCGCTCGATCGCGGACGCTTCCATGAAACCGGCTTGCATGTTGTCTCCGTTTATTGTGCGCCTGAGCGCGTTCCTGTGAACCGTTGCCACGCGATGACCGCCACCACGCCGCACGCCAGCACGGCGGCCATGGCGGCGAAGGTGTGTCGCACGCCGAGCGCCTCCGATGCGCTGCCGACGAGCAGGTAACCGAACGGCATCGTGCCGTTGTAGGCCATGCCGTACATCCCGACGAGCCCGCCGCGCACATGCTCCGGGCACTGCCGCTGAATCGTCGCGTTCGTCGACGTGGCCGCGAACGTGAGGCTGAAGCCGAGCGCATAGAACGCGGGAATCGATCCCGCCGCATCGGTCGTCGCGGCCAGTACGGCCAGCGCGCCGACTGCCGTCCACGGTGCATAGGCGATGAACCGGCGCGACGCGCGCGGCCCGAACGCCGACGACAGCAGCACCGCCGCGCTCAACGAGCCGGCGCCGGCGCACGCGAAGAACACGCCGGTAAAGCGCGCCGCGTCGTGAAAACCCTGATCCGCGAGCAGCGGCACGAGCGTCTGGTAGCTGCCGGCGAACAAGCCGATGCACGCGAGAATCGGCAGATAGCGGGCCGAGAACGCATCGGACAGCACGTAGCCGACCGCGTCGCGCAGGCCGCTTTCCGCGCGCGACGGGCGGTCCACCGTCGCGGTCCGGATCGACCGCACGCACGCCGCCATGAAGCACAGCGCAAGCGCATAGATCGCAAACGACGTCCTGGGGCCCAGCGTCGGATAGACGAATCCGGCGATGGTCGGGCCGACCATGCGCCCGACGTTGTAGACCATCGTGTTCATCGCGACCGCGTTGGACGTGTGCGTCGCATCCTGCAGGCTCGTCAGCAGCAGCACCTGCCGCGCCGGCGTTTCCACCGCGCTCGACACGCCGATCGCCAGCGCATGCGCGAGGATCAGCTTCACGCCGAGCAGGCCGAGCAGCGACAACGTGAAGAGGCTGCCCGTCAGCAGCAGCGACGTCGTCAGCACGCAGAGCGTCACGCGGCGCGCGTTGGCCGTGCCGATGCGGGAGCCCGCCACCGGCGCGACGATCAACTGCGGCCCGTACAGCAGGAAGTTGAGCAGCGCGAGGATCGCCGCCGAGCCGGACAGGTGATAGATCAGCAGATTCAGCGTGACGTTCTGCGTCCAGCTGCCGAGCACCGACGCGACCTGCCCGCTCAGGTAGCGCCGCAGCGATGCCTCCGTCAGCGCCGGAAACAGCCTGTTCACCCACCCCGCTTGCGTCGCGACGGTCATGACAACGTCTTCCCGCGCGTTTCGGGCGCGAACAGCACGACCGCGGCCGCGGCGACGAACGCGACGATCGTCGTCGCGAGCCCGAGCACGAAGCCGCCCGACGTCGACGCCAGCGCACCGATGATCAACGGCGCGATGAAGCCGCCGAGCCGGCCGCCGTTGTACGCGAGACCCATGAAGAAGCCGCGCGATGCCGTATTGCCGATGATCTCCGCGAGGAACGGGCCGGCGCCCGCGAAGATGCCGTTCACGCTGAAGCCCGTCAGAAAGATCGCGGTCATCAGCAGCAACGGATTCGCCGACACGATATACACGCCGACGGCCAGCGCGCCGACCACCAGGTAGGCCAGGAACATCGGCCGCCGGCCGAGCCGGTCGACCCACGCCGAGAACAGCAGGAACCCGGTGATCGCGCCGAACTGCAGCGCCAGCACGAACTTCAGGCTATGCACGAAGTCGAGGTGCTTCACCGTGATCAGGAACGTCGGCGTCCACGTGAATACACCCCAATAGAGATACTGCAGAAAGAAGATGAAGCAGAAGGCGGTGAGCAGGCCGCGTACGTTCAGCTTCTCGTGACCGGCCGTGTCGGGCTTGCGAGCCTGCGGCTTCGCGTGCCTGCGCTCGAGCCAGATCGGCGACTCCGGCGTCTTGCGCGCGACCCAGAACAGAATGAAGAACGGCGACGCACCGATCAGGAACAGCAGACGCCAGCTGTCGCCGCCCAATCCGCCATGCGTGGCGCCGACGATGCCCGAGATCGCGATCGCGAGAATCGCGCCGATCGGCAAGCCCATCTGCATCAGCGCGCCACCCTTGCCGCGCCGGCCCGGATGCCAGGTCTCCGCGATGAGCGCCGCGCCGGCGGTCCAGGTCCCGCCCATGCCGAGCGCGCCGAAAAAGCGCAACGTGGCGAACGCATGCGCATCGGGCGCAAATGCGATCAGGCCGGAAAACAGCGAGTAGATGCCGACGCAGAGCAGCGCGGTGCGCACGCGCCCGATCCGGTCCGACACGAAACCGAACAGAATGCCGCCGATGATCTGTCCGGCCGCCGTGACGCTCGTGAACATGCCGAGCTGCGCCTTGTTCAGCCCGAACTGCAGCGCGAGCGTCGGCAGCAGCAGCGACAGCAGGAACGAGTCGTAGCTCTCGAACGTCCAGCCGAGCCCCGCGAGCGACAGCGCACGCCACTCGATACCGGTCACGCGCGTGAGCCCTTTTTCTGCGGCGGCGGAATCGATGTCCTGCGTCGCCGCGGTTGCAGTCGTCTTCATGGGTTGTCTCCGGGAATCGCGACGCGATACGTCGAGGCGGCCGTCCGGCTGAACAGCGCGGCCTTTTCGTCGGCCGACATCGCGGACGCGAGTCGTTTGAAGGCGTTCCACAGCACGCGATAGCTGAACATCCCCTTGTCGACGGGGAAGTTGCTTTCGAACATGCAGCGATCGACGCCGAAAAGCTCGACGCAGGTGTCGAAATACGGCTGCCACGCGGCCGCCAGGTCCTGCGACGACGGCGGCAACTCGCGCGCGGCGAAATCGAAACCGAACACGGTCATGCCCGCGCCGCCGAGCTTCATGCGCGTGTTCGGCAGCGCGGCGAGACGCCCGAGCTGCCGTTTCCACTGCGCATGCACTTCGGCACGCCGGCCGGCATGCGGCCCCACGCCGACGGGGCCGCCAAAGTGGTCGATGACGACGATGACGTCCTCGGACGCGCGCACGAGTTCGTACAGGTCGTCGAGCTGCGTGTGATAGACCCACGCGTCGAGCGACAGTCCGTAGCGGCCGAGCGTCGCCACGCCCTGCCTGAAAGCCTGCTCCGACATCCGGTCGCGCGGCGGCGTCACCGGGCTCGACCGCACGTCGGGGCTCGCATGCCACGCGAGCGGATTGCGGATGCCGCGCAATCGCCCGCCGGACACCTGCAGCATCGTGTCGAGCACCGCCTCGAGTTCCGCGCCGAGCGACAGATCGGCGCCGCCGACGATGGCCTCGCAACAGCGCGTGGGGCCGTATGCGCCGCTGTCGAACATCGCGGCGACGCCGCTCGCGAATGCCACTTCGCCCACCGGCTTGAACGCCTCCGGCCCGCTTGCGCGCAACATCGATCGACACTGCACGTAGACCGTCGACACGACCCGATGCCCGCTGCGCACGTCCGCGCCGAACTCGTCCGCGAGATAGCGCCCGGTCTGGCGGTCCCACAGGTGGTGATGGGCGTCGACGATGGCGAGTTCGGGTTCGAGCACCGGCTCGTCGCGCAATGCGAGCCACTCGGGCCTGACCGGCAGATGGGGCGCGTGAACGGTCTGCATCGCACTCGCCTCAGAACTTCTGGCGCATGCCGATCACCACACCCGTCTGGTTGTGATCGGGCGCGACCGTGCCATAGCCGTTCACGCCGAGCGCGGAGCCGCCCTTGTTGCGCGCGAAACCCGCCGTCGCATAGATATCGGTGCGCTTCGACAGCAGATAGTCCGCACAGAGCACGGCGAGCCACGGGTCGGCACTCGTCGAATGCACGTCCTGGTAATAGGCCGTCGCCGTGACCACGAACGCGGGCGACACCGCGTATTGCGCGCCGGCCCAGTACAGGTTCGCCGTGCTGGCTTCGGCGCCGTTCGCGACACGGATCGGGTTCGCCGGCAGGAACGCATTCGACGCACGAAGGTAGCGATAACCAGCGAATCCCTTCACCGGTCCGATCGCATACGACGCGGCGGCCGTGGCGCGCCGCTCGGTGCCCGTGTTGGTCGCGACGGTGTTGCTGTTGCGCTGCTCGTACGACACGCTCGCGGCGAGCGGCCCTTGCGAGAAAGTCAGCGCCGCGCTGAAGAAGCGGCCGGTGAGTTGCGCGCCCGGCACCTCGGCGCCGTACCCGGTGTCGTAGCGGGTGCTATACATGGCCTGCGCCGTCAGTGGGCCGAACACGCCGGTGTACTTCACCGAGTTGTCGATGCGCGCGGCCGCCGCGTAGTCGACCGACAGCACCGAGTATCGCGACGACGCGCCCATCGGGTCGAAGGCCACGGCCTGTTCGTAAAAAAGCGCGTTCTGGCGGCCGAACGTGAGTTGTTGGCCCCGGTACGCCAGCCCGACCCACGCCTGCCGGCCGAAAATCCGCGACGTCGTGGCGGCGTTCGAACCGAGACCTTTCGTCGACTGCGCGGTCGTGCCGTCATTGATGTTGAAGCCGTTTTCCAGCTGGAAAATGGCCTTCATGCCGCCGCCGAGATCCTCGACGCCCTTCAGTCCCCAGCGCGAACCGGACAGATTGCCCGACGCTTCGCGCGTCTGCGCGCCGCCGGTATTCGTATTGTTGACGTGTTCGACGCCGACATCGGCAATGCCGTACAGCGTGACGCTGCTTTGCGCATGCGCGGCAACGCACCACGAGGCCGCGCTCGCGACGGTGACGGCGCCGAGCATGAAGCGGGGTTTCGGGCGGGAATGCTGGCTGGCCTGATTCGACAACATGAAGTCTCCAAACTGTTTTTTGTGGGTGGGTGTTCTGGCGAAAGAAAATTCACGCCTCGCGGGTGACAGGCGCTTCGCCGGCGCCCGAGCCCGGATCGCCGAGCCATGCGATGGTCAACGCGCCGAGTAGCAGCACACCCGACACGGCGATGAGCGGCGCGGTGAAGCCGCCCGAGAATTGCTTGAGCGCACCGATCATCGACGGCCCGACGAAGCCGCCGAGATTGCCGACCGACACGATCAGCGCGAGTCCGCCCGCGGCGGCCCGGCCGGTGAGGAATCCCGACGGGATGGCCCAGTAAGTCGCCTGGAACGCGAGGATTCCGCTCACCGTGACGCACAGTGCGATCAGCTTGAAAACCGGCGCATGAATGAAGGCGCTCGCACACAACGCCGCCGCGGCCAGCGCGAGCGCACCGGCAACATACGGAATACGGTTGGCAGCGCGATTGGCGAGACGCGCCCACCAGAGCATCGCACCGGCGCCGATCGCATACGGGATGGCCGTCAGCCAGCCGACCACCGCGTGTTCGACGCCGAACTGCTTGATGATCTGCGGCATCCACAAGCCGACGCCGAGCGAGCCGACGATCCCGCAGAAGTTGACGAACGCGAGCACGAACACACGCCAGTTCGTCATCGCGTCGCGCAGTGTGCTGCCGTGCTTCGCGCCGATGTCGCGCTGCTCGAACGCGAGGCGCTTCGCGAGCGACGCCTTCTCTTCGTCACTGAGCCACGCGGCTTTCTCTGGACGGTCGGCCAGCACGAACAGGCACGCGATGCCGAGCATCACCGCAGGGACGCCTTCGATCAGCAGCAGCCACTGCCAGCTGCGCAGCCCATGCAGGCCGCCGAGTTCGAGCAGCGCGCCCGAAATCGGCGAGCCGATCATGTTCGCGACGGGAATGCCGACGAGGAAGGCGGCCGTCACCTTCGCGCGCCACTTGCCGGGAAACCAGTGCGTGAAATACAGGTAGATGCCGGGCGTGAACCCCGCCTCGGCGAGCCCGAGCAGAAAACGCGCGGCCGCAAAGCTCTTCGGTCCGACGACGAATGCCGTCGCCATCGAGAACAGGCCCCACGTGATCATGATTCTCGCGATCCATACGCGCGCCCCGACCTTCTGCATGATCAGGTTGCTCGGAATCTCGAACAGGAAATAGCCGATGAAGAAGAGGCCTGCACCGACACCGAACTGCTCGGCCGTCAGACCGAGATCCTTGTTCATCGTGAGCGCCGCGAAACCGACGTTGGTCCTGTCGAGATAGCTGATCACGTAGCAGACGAAGATGAACGGCAGAATGCGCCGGAACGCCTTGGCGAGCGTGCGCTCGCTGGCCGCGTAATCGTCGCCGGCAAGCTGCGCCGAGGACGGCGCGTCGGCGCGCGGGGCGTCATCGCCGGCATGCAGCGCGTGCGAAATGGTCATGCTTGTCTCCTTCGTCGCGCGGCTGGCGGCGCGATCTTTCGGCATGCGGGCGGGAAGCCGATGCGCGGCTTCCCGGCTCGTGGGTCTCAGTCCTGCTTCACTGCCCGTTTCGCTGCCTGTTTCGGCAGCGGGCCGGCAATACTCATGTCCGCTTTCAGGACGGAACCGGACGTCGATTCGGTGATGAAAAGCGTCTTCATGTCCGGGCCGCCGAAGCACACGCTCGTGAGCGACGCCCCTTTCGGTCCGGTCAGGATCTCGACGGGCTCCGCGCAATGGTTGAGCACCCACACGCGGCCGAGCCCCGGATTCGCGACGAACAGGCGGCCTTCGAGATCGACGGTGAGGCCGTCGGGCCCGCTCGGTCCGTAGGAGGTAAAGAACTGGCTGACCTTGCTGACCGACCCGTCGGCCTGCAACGGCATGCGCCACACGGCATTGCCGCGCGTCATCGCGACGAACAGCACCTTCTCGTCGCGCGACAGGACGAGCCCGTTCGGGCTCGGGCAGGTGCCGAGCAGCATGTCGAGCTTGCCGTCGGGCGACAGCCGATACACGCGGCCCGTCGGATCGTGCAGCCCGGTCTGCCCCTGGTCGGTGAAATAGAGGTTGCCGGCCGAGTCGAACGTCAGGTCGTTCACGCCCTTGAAGCGCTCGGTGTTGCGGCGCTCGAGATGCGGGCGAATTTCACCGCGCTCGATATCGAGCAGCATCAGGCCGTTCCGGTAGTCGGTGATGATCAGGTGCGATGCGTCGAAGCGCTTCATCCCGTTGGGCTCGCCGTCGTATTCGACGACGAGATCCCAGTCGCCCGACGGCGAAATGCGGAAGATGCGCCCGTGCGGAATGTCGGTGACGAACAGATAGCCGTCCGGGTCCCAGACCGGCCCTTCGAGAAAGGAATCGGTGACCATGCCGCCGCGATTCGCGCGCGCCCATTCCGTGCGGACGTCCGGCTTGCGAAACTTCTCCGGCATGCGCGTGAATACTTCGGCTTCGCGTACGTCGGGACTCGTCAGATAAAACATGCGTACCTCGATGTTCAGGGTTCAAGCCGCGCTGTGCGCGCGTTCGTCGAGCACCGCGAGAACGTTGGCGGCCGCGCCCTTCCCCATGTTCACGTACGCGGCATCGCTCACGCCGCCGACATGCGGAGACAGAATCACGTTGGGGATCTGCTGGAACGGGTGCGGCACCGTCATCGGCTCGACATCGAAGCTGTCGAGGCCGGCCGCGCGCAATTGGCCGCTCGCCAGCGCGTCGGCAAGCGCGGCTTCGTCGATCAAGCCACCGCGTGCGGTATTGACCAGAATCGCCCCGCGCTTGAAACGTGCGAATGTGTCGCGGTTGAGCATCCGGCGGTTGTCGGCCGTCAACGGACAATGCAGCGACACGACGTCCGACTCCGCGTACAGCGTGTCGAGCGCCACGCGCTTCACACCGGCGGGCGCTTCCTTCGCGAACGGATCGAACGCGAGCACCTTCATGCCGAACGCCGCACCGATCGCGGCCACGCGCCGGCCGATCGCGCCGAGTCCGACGAGGCCGAGCGTGCGCCCGTCGAGTTCGACGGACTTGTGCGTCGCCTTGTCCCAATGGCCTTCGCGCATGCGGATATCGAGCTGCGGAACCGACTTCGCGCACGCGAGCAGCAGCGCCCATGCGTGCTCGGCGACGGCGGCCGCATTCGCGCCGACCGCGGCGCGCACCGCGATACCGCGTGCGGCAGCCGCGTCCTGATCGATCACGTCGATGCCGCTGCCGTGCTTCGAAATCACCTGCAGGTTTTCGGCCGCGTCCATGATGCGGGCGTTGATCTTGCCGTACCGGACGATGATCGCGACCGGCTTGTGCTCGATGCAGAGCGCCACGATGTCGTCCTCGGTCGGTTGCTTGCCGGCGAACACGACGTCGAACTGCGCAAGCATCTCGAGCGCTTGCGGCGCAAGGTCGGCGGCGGTCACGAGGACCACGGGCTTGTGCGAAGCGATCCGCATCACAGTGCCTCGCCTTCGGCCAGCATGCCGGCTGCACGCAACTCCTTCTCGATCCAGCCCGGACGAAGGTCGCCCTTGTGGATCGCCGCGATACGCGCGGTTTCGAAGTCCAGCTTTTTCTGCGCGAGATCGACGATGCGCGCGACGTCGGCGCGGGGAATGACGACGACGCCGTCTGCGTCGCCGACCACCAGGTCGCCCGGATTGACCGTCGCGCCGCCCAGCGAGATCGGTGCATTCACGCGCCCCGCGATGCTTTTGGTCGGACCGCACGGATTGAGGCCGGCCGAGAAGATCGGGTAGTCGCCGTTGGCCAGTTCGTGCGCGTCGCGCACCGCGCCGTCGATGACGATGCCGGCGATGCCGCTCGCCTTCGCCTGCGCCGCCATGATTTCGCCGAGCAGCGCGCACGAGATGTCGCCCTTGCCGTCGACCACGACGACGTCGCCCGGCTTCGCGACGGCGAGCGCCGCATGGATCGCCAGGTTGTCGCCCGGACGGACTTCGACCGTGACTGCGGGGCCGGCGACCTTCATCTTCGGCGACAGCGGCCGCACGCGGCCATGCACCGTGCCGCGGCGGCCCGCGACGTCGGCAAGGATCGCGGCCTGGTAACGCGCGGCCGCCTGAACCAGTTCCGGCGAGATGCGTTCGATGTCGCGATTGATCGGAGAAATGCTGACGGATGGCTTGCTCATGACTCGACCTCGGGTTGCGCGTTGTACTCTGTACAACACTGGTGTACATAGTGAAATCACTATAACGAGACAACCCATACCAGGGCACTGGCGTTTACCCTTTTACGTGGTAAACCAGCGTTTTACTCTGTACAATACCCGTCGTGTGTCGACGGGAGAGAAGGAATGGGAAATGACGGCGTGGTTGCCGTGGAAAAGGCGCTTTCGCTGCTGGACTGCTTCAAGCCGGGCGCCGAATCGCAGTCGCTCGCGACGCTGTCGCAAGCATCCGGCATGCACAAGACGACGGTCTATCGGCTGATGAACTCGCTGGAGCGAATGGGCTATGTCGTGCGCGCCCAGTCCGGCAACTATTCGCTTGGGCACCGCGTGCTGTACCTCGGCAAGCTGTACGAGCAATCCTTCCATCTGTCCACGGTGGTCGAACCGGCGCTGCACGCGCTGGCCGCGCTGACGAAGGAAAGCGCATCGTACTACGTGCACGACAACGGGCAGCGGCTTTGCCTGTTTCGGGTCGAGCCGTCCGAAGGCCTGCGTGAAACGCGGCTCGCGGGCACGATGCTGCCGCTCGACGACACGGCCATCAGCCAGGTGATCCGTTTCTGGGGTCTTGGCGAACCGATCTATGACAAGCCGCCCGCACTACCCCTCTTCACCGCGGGTGCACGCGATGTGCACACGGCAGCGTTCGCGGTGCCGGTCTTCGGCGCCGGCGACAAGTTCATGGCGGCGCTGACGCTGTCCGGTCCAGCGTCGCGCCTCAGCGTCGCGCACGAATCGGGTGAACTGGATCGACCGCAGCTGGATGCCGCCGCCGATCTATCGCGGAAGCTGGGCGCGAGTGTCGCGCTCTGCGAGACCGTCTACGGCATCTGATCGCCGCTTTGAGCAAGGCGTGGTTCAGGTCGGCGAACCGCTCGTCGCCTGACCAAGGCCACGTCCACACCATGCCCCGCCCCGGCCCCGGGGGCGTGACGCATGCGTCGCCGCACCGACGCGACGGCCCGCCCAATCGGCCTGTCCAATCGGCTCGGCACGCGGGCCCTTGATTTTCGAGACGAACGGTCTATTATTCGCGCATGGACGCTCGAACCGATCCGCCGCGCCGCCGCGGCAGGCCACCCAAACAGCACGACGACCTCGTCGCCACGCGCGACATGCTGCTGCGCACCGGGCTCGAGATCCTCACCGAAAAGGGCTTTTCCGCCACCGGGCTCGACGAGATCCTCGGGCGCGCCGGCGTGCCGAAGGGCTCCTTCTATCACTACTTCGACAGCAAGGAAGCGTTCGGTCTCAAACTGATCGACCGCTACGCCGAGTTCTTCGCCCGCAAGCTCGACCGCCATTTCAGCCAGCTGGAACGCTCGCCGCTGGCGCGCGTGCGCGCGTTCGTCGACGACGCCCGCGACGGCATGGCCCGCCATGCGTACAACCGCGGCTGCCTGATCGGCAACCTCGGCCAGGAAATGGGCACGCTGCCGGAAAGCTTCCGCGCCCGTCTGCGCGCCACGTTCGAAGACTGGCAGCGCCGTCTGGCCGAATGCCTGGACGCCGCGCAGCAGGCGGGTGAGCTGGCGGAGTCCGCCGACCCCGCCGCGCTGGCCGCGTTCTTCTGGATCGGCTGGGAAGGTGCGGTGCTGCGCGCGAAGCTCGAACGCAGCGACCAGCCACTCGCGCTGTTCGCGCAGTTTTTCTTCAATGGATTGCCACGCCGCTGAATTTTTTTACGATTAATTAGACGATCGGTCTAGAAAGGAGGACGCATGTTCCAGGGCATCGTGATCGACAAGGACGAAACCGGCCAGCACGCGCGGCTGCACACGCTGGACGACGCGCAGTTGCCCGCCGGCAACGTGACGATCCGCGTGGGCTATTCGACGCTGAACTACAAGGACGGGCTGGCGATCACCGGCAAGAGCCCGGTCGTGCGCAAGTTCCCGATGGTGCCGGGCATCGATCTGGTCGGCGAAGTCGAAGCGAGCACGCACCCGGATTACCGCGCCGGCGATCAGGTCGTGCTCAACGGCTGGGGCGTCGGCGAAACGCATTGGGGCGGCCTCGCGCAGAAGGCGCGGGTCGACGGCGACTGGCTGGTGCCGCTGCCGTCCGCGTTTTCGCCGCAACAGGCGATGGCCATCGGCACGGCCGGCTACACCGCGATGCTGTGCGTGATGGCGCTGGAACGGCACGGCGTGCGCGCTGGCGACGGCGAGATCGTGGTGACGGGCGCGGCCGGCGGCGTGGGCAGCGTCGCGACGGCCCTCCTCGCGCGGCTCGGGTATCGCGTCGTCGCCGTGACGGGCCGCCCGGCCGATGCCGACTACCTGCGGCAACTCGGCGCGGCGGAGATCCTGGATCGCGCTCAATTCAGCGCACCCGGCAAGCCGCTCGGCAAGGAGCGCTGGGCCGGCGCCGTCGACGTGGCCGGCAGCCACGTCCTCGCCAACGTGTGCGCGACCACGCGCTACCGCGGCGTGGTGACGGCCTGCGGCCTCGCCGCCGGCATGGATTTCCCCGCGACCGTCGCGCCGTTCATCCTGCGCGGCGTCACGCTCGTCGGGATCGACAGCGTGATGTGCCCGCGCGCCGAGCGGCTGGAGGCCTGGCGCCGGCTCGCGTCCGATCTCGACGTCGAGAAGCTGGGCGCCATCGGCCGTCGGGTCGGCCTGAGCGAGGTCATCCCGCTGGCCGCGGAACTGATCGACGGCAAGGTGCGCGGCCGCGTCGTCGTCGACGTGAACGCGTGATCGTCATTCGTGCCGCTTTATCGAGGAAACTTCATGACCGCTTCAGACAATGCGCCCGTCAGCCGCTTCCCGGTGCCGGCGCTCGAAGACCTGCCCGACGACATTCGCGCACGCATCGCGGCCGTCCAGGAGAAATCGGGCTTCATCCCGAACGTGTTCCTCACCCTCGCGCATCGCCCGGACGAGTTTCGCGCGTTCATGGCGTACCACGACGCGCTGATGGACAAGCCGGGCAATCTCAGCAAGGCCGAACGCGAAATGATCGTCGTGGCCACCAGCGCCGCGAACCAGTGTCAGTACTGCGTGATCGCGCACGGGGCGATCCTGCGGATTCGCGCGAAGGACCCGCTGATCGCCGACCAGGTCGCCACCAACTATCGCAAGGCCGACATCACCGCCCGGCAGAAGGCGATGCTGGACTTCGCGATGAAGGTGTCGCAGGCCGCGCATCAAGTGGGCGAGCCGGACTTCGACACGCTGAAGACGCACGGCTTCACCGAGGACGACATCTGGGACATCGCGGCGATCTCGGCCTTCTTCGGGATGTCCAACCGCATCGCGAACGTGACCAACATGCGGCCCAACGCGGCGTTTTACGCGCTGGGGCGCTGAGAACCCCGATCGCGCCATCGTCACCCCGGAAGGCCGGCGCGCCTGCGTCCGGCCTTCCGCGCGTTGCGGCAGGCAATGCACCGCAACAAGGTGGCCGCGACGCGCACGCTCAATGCCGCAACTCCCGCGCGATCGCGCTGTAGAACACCGACGCTTCGAGCGGCAGCGTATCGAACGACGGCTCCGCCTTCGGCCACGTCGACCATTGCACGACCACGAGATGCTCCGCGCGGTTGACCATGATGACCTGGCCGAAGATGCCGAGCGCCCACAGCGCGCCGCGCATCGACGCTGCGGGCGTCGGGTCCGTGCCCTTCGCATCGACCGGCACCGCGTTGTTCCACCACTGGTAGCCGTAAATGCCGTCGGGGTGCCCGGCCGACACCGACTGTCGCGCCTGCGTCCAGTCCGACGCCCGGTCGAGCCAGCCGTCCGGCAAGATCCGCGTGCCGTCGGGCAGCTTGCCGCCACCCAGCACGAATTCGCCGAAGCGCCCCCAGTCTTCCAGCGTCGCGTTGAAACCATGCGCACCGACGTCGTGCTGCCCTTCGCGATACGCGTGCCACACGCCATCGCTCGCCATCCCGTACGGCTTCCAGATCGTCTTTTCGAGATAAGCGGCGAGCGACATGCCGGTCGCGCGTTCGAGCACGTCGCCGAGCAGCCACGCGCCGCCGGAACTGTACGACCAGGTCTGCCCGGGCGGATGCGCGCGGCCGAGCCCCTTGACCAGCGTGCGCACGCACGCATACGTGCCGGGCCGCGCCTCGCATTGGGTGAGCTTCGCGAAATCGGAGTCCGGATTCGTGTAGCTCTCGTTCCACGCGACACCGGACGTATGCTGGATCAACTGCTTCAGCGTCACGCCGTCCCACGCGGTGCCCTTCAGGTCCGGCTCGTAATCGGTCACGCGATCGTCGAGCGACTTGATCTTCCCTTCCTGCAACGCGACCCCGACCAGCGTCGACACGACCGACTTGCCGACCGAGCGCGACGTCCACAACGTCGTATCGGTGTTGCCGTCGCCGAGATACTTGTATGCGATCTTGCCGTCCTTCAGCACCAGCAGGCCGGCCACGTCCTGATGCTTCAGGTAGTCCTTCAGCGTGTAGCGCTTGCCGTGCACTTCGTACGACATGTCGGTCAGCATGCGGGCGGCATCGACGAACGGCATGGCCGCGCCATGGTGGAACACGTCGCCCGGATAGTTGCGATAGTCGTTGCGAAAGCCGATCACGCGATCCGGCTGGCTCCACGTCAGCATCCGCTTCGGGTCGGGCAGCGTCGCGTCGAACGGTGCGGGGCACGTGGCCAGCGCGACGCCGCCGCACGTCGCGGCGGCGGGCAGCGCGGCAGACGACGCGGCTTGCGCGAACGACGCCGTCACTGCGCTGCCCGCGACGATGGCCGCTGCAAGCGCGATGCCGAATGAACGATCGAACCTCGGTTTCATTGTGTGTGTCCTTGTCGACGATGTCCGGTCGCGCCTGCGCAAGAAGGTTTCCGCCGCACGGCCCGAACGTTTCAGGGCGCGGCGCGGGCGGTGCCATCGTCACCGGCGTCCGACGCGCGGCATACGCGCGTCGATCACGCCCACGGCGGCTCCCGCATCGCGCCCTCGAAAATCAGTATCGAGTGCGCGCGTCGACGAGGCAAAACGGCACATGTGGGAAAATCCCCCGCATCCGCCGGAAGGGACATCATGGGCGCACTGACTTACTCGCTCGCGCAGATCGAGGCGTTCGCGTGCATTGCCGAACACGGCAGCATCACGAAAGCCGCCGCGCATCTCGGCAAGGACCGCTCGACCGTCAGCGAACTGCTGGAATTCTTCGAAATCGAGTTGGGCTTTCCGCTCTTCGCGCGCAGTGGACGGGTGCTGTCGCTGACGTCGGAGGGCGAACGCCTGCAACGCCAGGCGCGCCTGCTGCTGCGGCAGGCGCAAGCGTTCGGCGCCGCGGCGAGAGGCGTGCCGTCGGGCATCGCCGACGCGATCCGCATCGCCTACGATCCGTTCGTGCCGCGCACGCTGCTGCATGCGTTGATCGACGATCTCGCCGCGTCGGGCATCGACGTCAGCACGTGGAGCGCGTCCCGCGACGAGGCCGAGGCGGCGCTCGTGTCCGGCGCCGCGCAGGTCGCGATCAGCCTGGCACGCAATCGGTTCATCGCGGCCGAGCTCGAATGGCGGGCCGTCGGCGCGATCGAGATCGGCTTTTACGCGTCGGCCGACCTGTTTCCGGCGAACGGGTCGCCGGTCACGGTCCCCGCGCTCGCCGCGAAGCCGCAAGTGGTGATGCACCGGTCGCTGAGCACGCAGTTCGCGCAACTGCTGCAGGTGTCGGACCGGCTCGTGTACGCGAACGAACTCGAAACCGTACGTCACCTGCTCCAGCACGGGCATGGCTGGGGCTTCCTGCCGACGCATTTCGACGCTAACTGCTGGCCGTCCGTCACGCGCATCGACACGGAGGTCGGGCATGGCAGCCTCGTCCATTCGATCGTCGCGGTGTGGAAGCCCGGCACGTGGAATCCGTCGCCGATCATCGAAGCGATCGACGCCGCCGGCGCGGCATGGGAGAAAGCCGCGCAGCGGCAGCACGGCGCACGCTGAACGCAGCGGCCATGCTGCCGGCCACCGTTACTCGATCACCTTCAACGCATCGAGCCCGTCCGGCAGCTTCGCATCCGGAAACTGCGTCGACAGCGTGGCGTCCCGCCACCGCGCCGCCTCTTCCGCACGCTGCCGCTCCGCCTGCTCGCAGACGAACAGCGCATCGCCGCCGAGCAGCAAACGCAGCGGCACGTCGTCGCGGCGCGACAGGTCGACGATCAGCGCCGCGATGCGTGCGGGGTCGCCGATCTCGTGGCCGCCATACGCACCGAGCAGGTCGAGAATCTTGCCGACCGACGGCTGATAGTCGGGCAGCAGATCGTCGACGCCGCGCTTCGCCTGCGCGGCCCATTCGGTGCGCATCCCGCCCGGCTCGAGCGTGCACACGCGCACGCCGAACGGCGCCGCTTCCTTCGCGAGCACGTCGCTGAACCCGCCGACCGCCCACTTCGCGGCCTGATACGCGGACAATCCGGGCGTCGACGTGCGCCCGCCGACCGACGACACCTGGAAGATGTGCCCGGCGCGCTGCGCGCGCATCGTCGGCAGCACCGCGCGCGTGAGGTTGATCACGCCGAACAGGTTCGTTTCGATCTGGTCGCGGAAAGCGTCGGCGCTCATCTGCTCGAACGGCGCCGTGTGGCCGTAGCCCGCGTTGTTCACCAGCACGTCGATGCGGCCGAACGCCGCGCGTGCCGCCGAGACGGCCTGCGCGGCCGCCGCTTCGTCGGTGACGTCGAGTTCGACCGGCAGCAGCCGGTCGCCATACCGTTCGGCCAGATCGGCCAGTCGCGCCGGATCGCGTGCGCCCGCCACCAGCCGGTCGCCCGCCGCCAGCACCGCTTCCGAAATCGCTCGCCCGAGGCCGCGCGCGGCCCCCGTTACCAACCAGACTTTCGACATTTTCCACTCCATGATGATGGTGAAACGATGAAAATGAATGATTACTCACTCATTAATTGGGCGACGTATCGATCGTTCATGACCTGCATCGCCCTGCCTGAAACGCCCTGCCCGTCGTCGCGGCACACGCCGCCACGACGGCAATCCCTGACTCACACCGTGTGCAACACGGCCCACATCGCGCGAAACCCCGCTTCCCGGTATGCATCGGCCCGCGCCGGATCACGTGCGATCGATTCCATCGCGGTTTCCGCGATCGACGTGAACAACGCCGAGCAGAACGCATGGGCTTCGTCGCGGTTCAGCGTGCCCGACGCGCCGACCTGTTCACGCAGCAGCGAGCCGATCCCGCCGAAGCCTTCCGCGCCGGCCGCCCGATGCGCATCGTCGATGCGGCCGCTCACGCCGAGCTGCTGCAGCGCGCGCCGCCCGTCCGGATTCGCGACGCCCCACGACACGTAGCCGTTCCACGCATGCCGCACGGCCTGCTCGGCCGGCGCGTGTTCCGGAAACCCGGTCATCATCGCCTCGCGCAGGCCGGCCTTCAGGCTCAGGTACAGCGCGTTCAGCAACGCATCCTTGGTCTCGAAGTATGTGAACACCGTGCCTTCCGCCACGCCGGCGAGCTTCGCGATACGCGCCGTCGTCGCGCTCGCGCCGTCCTCGGCGAGCGCACGCGCGGCCGCGGCGAGGATGGCATCGTGCTTGTCGGGACTGCGCGGTCGGGCCACGTTCGATTCCTTTAATGAGTGAGCGCTCAATCATAATCAACACGGTATCCGGAACGCAAGCCCTGTTACATCCGGGGGAACGCATACGCAAACCATCAAAACGGTGCACTATTGCGTTTTGCCGTACCGGCGCCCGAGCATCCGGCGCCCCATTGCCCTCGACGTTCGTTTCACGTTCACCGTTTCAAACCGCGAACCTCCCATGACGAATCAGCCTTCCCAGACGGCGGCCGACCGGCCCGTCGACATGATCATCTTCGGCGGCGGCGGCGACCTGGCCGCCCGCAAGCTGTTGCCCGCGCTGTACATGGCGCACCTGCACTGCAATCTTCCGCCCGAGACGCGCATCATCGCCGTCGGCCGCCGCGACTGGGGCATCGACGGCTATCGCAAGTTCATGGACGAGCAGTCGCGCCCGTTCATCGACGAGAAGGCGTTCGACGCCGACGCGTGGAGCCGCTTTCTCGACCTGTTCAAGTACGTGCTGATCGACGTGAACGCGCCGGACGACTACCTGCGCCTCGCCGAAGCGGCGCGTAGCGACGCGGTGCGCGTGTTCTACCTGTCGACGTCGCCGGAGCTGTTCACGACGATCTGCGACAACCTGTCGGCCGCGCACCTCGTCGACGCGCACTCGCGCGTCGTCCTCGAAAAGCCGCTGGGCCACGATCTCGCGTCCGCGAAGGCGATCAACGATGCGGTCGGCAAGCACTTCGAGGAATCGCAGATCTACCGGATCGACCACTATCTCGGCAAGGAAACCGTGCAGAACCTGATGGTGCTGCGCTTCGGCAACCCGATCTTCGGGCCGCTGTGGCAGGCGCCGAACATCCGCAGCGTGCAGATCACGGTCGCGGAGACGGTCGGCGTCGGCAGCCGCGCGGGCTTCTACGACCATACCGGTGCGCTGCGCGACATGGTGCAGAACCACCTGCTGCAACTGCTGTGCATCGTCGCGATGGAGCCGCCGGTGTCGCTCGATCCGGATGCGGTGCGCGACGAGAAGCTGAAGGTGCTGCGCTCGCTGCGCCCGATGTCGCTGTCGGACGTCGCACGCGACACGGTGCGCGGCCAATACACGGCCGGCGCGGTGGACGGCCAGCCGGTCAAGGGCTATCTCGAGGAAGACAACGTGCCGGCGGACAGCCGCGCGGAAACCTTCGTCGCGCTGCGCGCGCACATCAACAACTGGCGCTGGGCGAACGTGCCGTTCTTCCTGCGCACCGGCAAGCGGCTGCAGCGCCGCCAGTCGGAAATCGTGATCGAGTTCGCGGACATGCCGTTCTCGATCATCCCGACCGGCCCGCGCAATTACGGCAACCGCCTCGTGATCCAGCTCCAGCCGGAAGAGTCGATCCAGCTGCAGATGCTCGCGAAGGAGCCGGGCAGCGGCATGAACATGGTGCCGGTGAGCCTGAACCTCGATCTGCAGCAGGCGATTCCGGAACGGCGCGCGGAAGCGTACGAACGGCTGCTGATCGACGTGATCCGCGGCCGCCTCACGCATTTCATGCGCCGCGACGAACTGGAAGCCGCGTGGTCGTGGGTCGAGCCGATCCTCGACGGCTGGAAGCAGCTCGGCGACCGGCCGCGCCTGTACACGGCCGGCACGTTCGGCCCCGCGGCTTCGTCGGCGCTCCTCGCGCGCGACGGGATGTCGTGGGCCGAAGAGGCGTAATCGCAGCACGACGGCGTGCCGCCGCGCGGCACGCCCGCTCCCGCAGCGCAGCGCCGCCTGCGCTGCGTCGCTACTGCGGCTCCATCCACGCGGCCTTGCGCCGCGCCGGCGCATCGCCGCCGCTGCCGCCGCCGCCCAGCACCTCGATCAGGTAGTCGACGAACGACGCGATCCGCGACGAGATCGCGGTATTGCGGTAGTACACCGCGTGAATCGGCTGCTGGACGTCGAGCGTGTGGCGCGCGAGCACCTGCACCAGCCGCCCCGCTTCGCGATCCTGCGCGGTCACGAAATCCGACAGGCAGACGACGCCCGTGCCCTCCAGCGCAAGCTGCCGCAGCGTTTCGCCGCTCGACGAATACACGTCCGGCTCGATGCGGTATGCTTCGCCGTCCGTGCCGAGGATCGGCCATACGTTCAGCGATTCGGGCTGCGTGAAGCCGAGCAGCGTGTGCTTGTCGAGATCCTCGACCTTGCGCGGCTGGCCATGCGCTTCGATGTAGTCGGGGCTTGCCAGGATGCGCACCCGGCTGTTGCCGATGCGCCGGCTGTGCAGCGTCGAATCCTTCAACCGGCCGATCCGGATCGCGACGTCGGTGCGCCGCTCCAGCAGATCGATGATGCCCTCGTTGCTGTTCAGCTCCAGCTCGACCTTCGGGAAGCGTTCGCGGTAGCCGCGCACGAGCGGCACGATCACGTGCAGCATGAACGGCGTCGCGGCGTCGACGCGCAGGCGCCCGGACGGCATCTCGCGCCGCGCGAGCATCTGCTCTTCCGCGGTCTCGACCGATTCGATGATCGCGCGCGCGTTCTGCAGGAATGCGCGCCCTTCTTCCGTCAGTTCGAGCCGACGGGTGGTCCGGCGCAGCAGCGTGGTCTTCAGCTTCTCCTCGAGCCGCGCGAGCGTACGGCTCGTCGCCGACACGGTGAGGTCGAGCTGCTGGGCGGCGGCGGTGATCGAACCGGTGTCGACCACGGCGGCAAAGGCCTGGAGTTCGTCGAGGGTGATCTTCATTGTTGATTTGAAATCAAAACAATTTGGTTTATAGACCAGTTTTTCAGCAAAAGTAAAGCCGGCACACTGCGATCCATTCCTACTGAAACCCGGATCCCGTCATGCCACTCGCGTTGCTTGCGCTGACCATCAGCGCCTTTGCCATCGGCACCACCGAATTCGTGATCGTCGGCCTGATCCCGACGATCGGCGCCGACCTCGGCGTCAGCCTGCCGTCCGCCGGCCTGCTCGTCAGCCTGTACGCGCTGAGCGTCGCGATCGGCGCGCCGCTCCTCACCGCGCTCACCGGCCGCGTGCCGCGCAAGGCGCTGCTTGCCGGACTGATGGCGCTCTTCACCGTCGGCAACCTCGTCGCATGGCAGGCGCCCGGCTACGAATCGCTGATCGTCGCGCGCATCCTCACCGGCCTCGCGCACGGCGTGTTCTTCTCGGTCGGCTCGATCATCGCGACCACGCTCGTGCCGAAGGACAAGGCCGCCAGCGCGATCGCGACGATGTTCAGCGGCATGACCGTCGCGTTCGTCGCCGGCATTCCGCTCGGCACCTTCATCGGCCAGCACTTCGGCTGGCGCGCGACGTTCCTGATCGTCGCGCTGTTCGGCCTCGTCGCGTTCGTCGGCGCGGTCGCGTTCGTGCCGCGCGGGCTGCCGCAGACGCCGCCCGCGCCGCTCGCCCGCCAGCTGCGCGTGCTGGCCCAGCCGCGCCTGCTGCTCGTCTATGCGATGACGGCCGTCGGTTACGGCGGCTCGCTGATCGCGTTCACCTATATGGCGCCGCTGCTCGAACAGATCGCCGGCTTCACGCCGTCGCAGGTCAGCCTCGTGCTCGTCGGCTACGGCGTGTCGGTCGCGGTCGGCAACGTGTGGGGCGGCAAGCTCGCGGACGCCGTCGGCCCCGTGAAGGCGCTCAAGCGGATCTTCCTGCTGCTCGCGATCGTGCTGCTCGCGCTGACCTTCACGATCCACGTGAAATGGCTCGCGGTGCTGACGATGCTCGCGTGGGGCGCCGTCGCGTTCGGCAACGTGCCGGGGCTGCAGGTGTACGTCGTCAAGCAGGCGCGCCACTTCGCGCCGGACGCCACCGACGTCGCATCGGGCTTCAACATCGCCGCTTTCAACCTCGGCGTGGCCGGCGGCTCGTCGCTCGGCGGCCTGATCGTCGCGAACGTCGGCCTCGGCCACACGCCGTGGATCGCCGCCGCCGTCACGCTCGGCGCGTTTGCGCTCACCGCATTGAGCGGCCGTCTCGACAGCCGTCAGGGCCTGCCGGCACGCACGGCCGAACCCGTCGAACTCGCCCATTGAACGTCACCTTTTCACAGGAGCCACCAGCATGAACGCATCGACCCAACGTCCGCCGTTCGCCGGCAAGACTTTCGAAGTCCGTTACGACGGCCTCACCGCGCTCAACGCGTACGACGAGGACGGCCGCCACATGCGCTACGAGATCACCGAAGGCCCGTACGCGGGCGCGAAGGGCGAAGTCGAATACACGTGGCAGCCCATCGCCGGCGAGACCTACGCGATCTCGTGGCAGGAAGCCGATCGCGCCACTGTCGTGCACATCGACGATTTCGCCGCCGGCACGTCGCGCTCGTTCTTCACCGCTTCGTCGCTCGATTTCTACCGGCTCGACGGCAGCCTGCGCGCGGTCTGAACGGAGCAACCCGATCATGTCCCCCTCCCTCGACAAGCTCGCCGCCGGCGGCTTCAGCATCGGCATCGAACTGCCGCTCGACAACGACTGGACGCCGTCCGGCAACGCGAAACGCCGGCATGACGGCCGCCACCCCGGCGAGCCCGACCTGGAAATCCACGCGGAGCTCGCGCAACTGGCCGACACGCTCGGCTTTCGCGCGCTCTGGGTGCGCGACGTGCCGGTGTACGACCCGTCGTTCGGCGACGCCGCTCAGGTGTTCGAAACGTTCTCGTATCTCGGCTACCTCGCCGGCATCACGCGCGACATCCTGCTTGGCACCGCAGCCGTCGTGCTGCCGCTGCGCGAGCCGCTGCTGACGCTGAAATCGGCCGCGACGATCCAGGAACTGAGCGGCGGGCGCCTGCTGCTCGGCGTGGCGAGCGGCGACCGGCCGGTCGAATATCCGCTGTTCGGCCGCGACTTCGCGTCGCGCGGCGCGAACTTCCGCGACCAGATCGCGCTGCTGCGCGACGGCGCGCGCGGGCATCTGCCGCCCGGCCTGGAAGTGCTGCCCGCCGCCCGCTCGCCGGTGCCGCTGCTCGTCGCGGGCCTTGCGCAGCAGACGCCCGCGTGGATCGGCGAGCACATGGACGGCTGCCTCGCGTATCCGGGCACGCCGGCCGATCACCTGCAGCGCGCCGCGAACTGGCGGGCGGTGGCGGGCGACAAGCCGTACGTGAGCTTCATCCACCTCGACCTCGCGGAAGATCCGCACGAACCGCTGCAGCGGCACCGCTTCGGCGCCCGCGCGGGGCGCATCGCGCTGACGGAGGAACTCGCGGCGATGCGCGACGCAGGCGTGCGGCACATCGGCCTGCATTTCCGCCGCAACCGGCGGCCGCTCGACGAGACGATGGCCGAAATCGCAGCGGACGTGCTGCCCGCATTCCATCCGAAAACGAATCCGCAGACGCTCGCCGCATAAGGCCGGCGAGCGTCTTCCAATAGGCGAATTGCCGGCCAATATTTGATTTCAAATCAAATATTTTTGACCTCTAAAGGCGTTTATTTCATCAGTCTCAAGCGCCAGAATGACGTCCATCCCGCAATCGTTCCCCCTCTTTCAGGAGCACATGATGAGCAAGATTCCCGCATTCGGCCTCGGTACCTTCCGCCTGCAAGGCCAGGTGGTCATCGACTCGGTCCGCAATGGCCTCGAAGTCGGCTACCGCGCGATCGACACCGCACAGATCTACGGCAACGAAGCCGAAGTCGGCGAAGCGATCGCCGCATCGGGCGTGCGCCGCGAAGACCTGTTCCTCACGACGAAGATCTGGGTCGACAACTACGCGCCGGAGAAACTGGCGGCCAGCCTCGAGGAAAGCCTGCGCAAGCTGCGCACCGACGTCGTCGACCTGACGCTGATCCACTGGCCGGCCCCGGGCAACGGCGTGTCGATCGACGCGTTCATGACCGCGCTGGCCGATGCGAAGGCGAAGGGCCTCACGCGCCAGATCGGCATCTCGAACTTCAACATCGAACTGACGAAGGAAGCGATCGCGGCGGTCGGCAAGGACGCGATCGCGACGAACCAGATCGAACTGAGCCCGTACCTGCAGAACCGCAAGCTGGTCGAGTTCCTGAACGCCGAAGGCATCCACGTGACGTCGTACATGACGCTCGCGTACGGCAAGGTGCTCGGCGACCCGGTGATCGGCGCGATCGCGCAGCGTCACGACGCGACGCCGGCGCAAGTCGCGCTCGCGTGGGCGCTGCAACTCGGCTACTCGGTGATTCCGTCGTCGACCAAGCGCGAGAACCTCGCGAGCAACCTGCTCGCGCAGACGCTGCGCCTGACCGACGAAGACATGGCGCAGATCGCCGCGCTCGAACGCAACGGCCGCGAAGTCGACCCGGCCGGCCTCGCGCCGAAGTGGGACTGAGCACGCGGCGGCTTCATCCGATATGACCCATCCGCGGCCCGCCGGCCGCGGCACCGACAGGAATCCATCATGACCCAGGACCCGCTTTTCCAACCGCTGCGACTCGGCGCGCTGACGCTGCCGAACCGCATCGTGATGCCGCCGATGACGCGTTCGCGCGCGAGCCAGCCCGGCGACGAAGCCAACGAACTGATGGCCGCGTACTACGCGCAGCGCGCGAGTGCGGGCCTGATCGTCAGCGAAGGCACCTACATCGCGCCGCTCGGCAAGGGCTACGCGTGGACGCCCGGCATCCACACGCCGTCGCAGGTCGCCGGCTGGCGCAAGGTGACGGACGCCGTGCATGCCGCGCACGGCCGCATCTTCGCGCAGCTGTGGCACGTCGGCCGGCTGAGCCACACGAGCCTGCTCGGCGGCCAGCAGCCCGTATCGTCGTCGCCGCTCCAGGCGAAGGGCGTGAACGTGTTCATCGCCGGTGAAGACGGCAGCACGCCCGGCTTCGTGCAGGCGTCCGAGCCGCGCGCGCTGTCGATCGACGAGATCCGCGAGATCGTCGACCAGTACCGCACTGCCGCCCGTCATGCGATGGAAGCCGGCTTCGACGGCGTCGAGCTGCACGGCGCGAACGGCTACCTCGTGAACCAATTCATCGACTCGAACGCGAACACGCGCGCCGATGCGTACGGCGGCTCGCTGGAGAACCGGCTGCGGTTCCTGCGCGAAGTCACGCAGGCGCTGATCGAAGGGACCGGCGACGCGTCGCGCGTCGGCATCCGTCTCGCCCCGCTGACCACGCTGAACGGCTGCGTCGACGACGACCCGGAAACCACCTACCTCGCCGCCGCGAAGCTGCTCGGCGAACTCGGCGTCGGCTATCTGCACATCGCGGAAGCCGACTGGGACGACGCGCCGCTGATGCCGGTCGCCTTCAAGCAGCAATTGCGCGCCGCGTTCCCGGGCGTGCTGATCTATGCCGGCGCGTACACCGCCGAGCGCGCCCGCGAAGCGATCGCCGCCGGCTGGGCCGACCTCGTCGCATTCGGCCGCCCGTTCGTCGCGAACCCCGATCTCCCCGAGCGGCTGCGCACCGGCGCCGCGCTCGCACCGCACGATCGCAACACCCTGTTCGGCGGCGGCGCCCACGGCCTGACCGACTACCCGACGCTCGCGCAGGCCGCGGCATAACGATAGACAGGAATCTGAAATGAAAGCAACGCTCGCCCGGCTCGCGCTCGCCGCGATTTTGCCGCTCGCGGCAGCCCAGGCGGCGCACGCCGCGCCGGCCGCCCCGGCGGCCGACTGGTATCCGTCCGTGTATGGCGCCGATGACGAAATCGGCGCGGCCAACCTGCTGACGCCCGACGTCATCAAGCAGGCGGTCGGCCTCGTGAAGGCCGGCAAGACCTATCCGCTGGCCGTGCCGGTGGACAAGCACCTGCCGGCGTTCCGCCATCGCAGCTTCCGGCTGTACAACGTGCAGGTCGGCCAGCAGGCCGGCAAGAGCCTCGGCCCGAACAAGTTCACGTTCAACGACGAACTCGTCAACGCATGGACCGGCGTCGGCACGCAGTTGAACGGCATCGGCCACATCGGCATCGACAACGTGTACTACAACGGCAACCGCGCGGCCGATTTCGTGACCGTCGACGGCGTGAAGAAGCTCGGCGTCGAGAAGGTGCCGCCGATCGTCACGCGCGGCGTCGTGCTCGACATGACCGCCTACTACGGCAAGCCGATCGTGCCGGGCGGCACCGAATTCACGGTCACCGACATCCAGGCCGTGCTGAAGAAGCAGGAGCTGACGCTGCGCAAGGGCGACGTCGTGCTGTTCAACACCGGCTGGCTCGAGCTGATCGGCAAGGACGACAAGCAGTTCCTCGACGTCGAGCCGGGCATCGGCATGGAAGCCGCGAAGTGGCTGGCCGACCAGGGGATCGTCGCGTTCGGCGGCGACACGTGGGCGTCGGAGGTCTATCCGAATCCGCACACGCAGGACGAATTCCCGGTCAACCAGTACATGCTCGCGAAGCGCGGCATCTACAACCTGGAGCTGATCGACAGCCGTGCGCTGGTGCGCGACAAGGCATGGGAATTCCTGTTCGTGCTCGGCCAGCCGCTGTACGTCGGCTCGACGCAGGTCATCCGCTGATCGCGCGCCCGCCCTGCGGCAATCGCGGCGACTATCGCCGCGATTGTCATTTCTGCATTGCAGCCTGTGCGATCGGCGTCTAACGTTGACGGGATCGACGCCATACGACCGTCACCCGACCTGAAAGGACGCCCCGTCATGCCAAGCCGCTCCCCGACACGCGACATGCTGCTGGCCCTTGCGGCCGGCCTTTCCCTGGCGGCTTTCACCGCGCCCGCCCACGCCGACGAGGCCGCCGGCCTCGCGCCGCCGGCGCCGGCCACGCCGGTGCTGGCGACCACCGCGACCGGCGTGCAGATCTATGCGTGCGAATACGACGCCGACCACCGGCTCGCGTGGGCCTTCAAGCGCCCGGAGGCGATGCTGTTCGATGAAAGCGGCACGCTCGTCGTGCGGCACGGTGCGGGGCCGTCGTGGGAAGCGCTCGACGGCAGCCGCATTACCGGCAAGAAGCTCGCGGAAGTGCCGAGCGCAAACACGGCCAGCGTTCCGCAACTGCTGCTCGCGGCGACGCCGGCCGCAACCGGCACGCTCGCCGGCGTGCGCTTCGTGCAGCGGCTCGACACCGCGGGCGGTACGCCGCCGGCCGCGACCTGCACGACCGAGCATGCGGTCGGCCGCTTTCCGTACTTCGCGCGCTACGTGTTCCTGAAGTGATGCGCACGACGTCGCAAGCGACGGGCGTCATCCCGTCGCCTTTCGTCATGCGTCGATTTAATCAGCCATCCTATATTTGATGCGGGGAAGCGTGAAATCACCGGCACCCTCGTTCCGTCTGGTCAGCGTGTCCGCATCGACAATTCGACGTCGCCGCCGAACGGCACCGACAGATAGCCGTTTTCCGGTGCGCGCACGTAAGCAAGATAGTCGGGGCTGTATTCCGCGTTGTCGGCCACGACGAACGCGCCCGCCCTGAGCCGCGGCTCGACCCGCGCGAGAATCTCCGGATACAGCGCCTTCGCTCCGTCGAGCAGCAGCAGATCGACCGCATCCGGCAGATCGTTAGCCAGCGTACGCAGCGCATCGCCTTCGCGAATCTCCACGAGATCGGCCAATCCGGCCGCCGCCAGGTTCGCCTGTGCGCGCACGACCTTCGACGGCTCGAACTCGCTCGTGATCAGCCGCCCGCCGCCGTTGTCGCGCAGCGCGGCCGCGAGATGCAGCGTCGAAATGCCGAACGACGTGCCGAATTCGACGATTGCCTTCGCGCCGCCACTGCGCGCGAGCATGTACAGCAGCATGCCCGTCTCGCGCGACACGGGAAGCGGGTAATCCTTCAGGCGCGCATACAGATCGGCGTAGTCCGTCTTGCTGCGCATCAGCCGCGCTTGCTCGTCGCGCGACACGTTGGCGAAGGCCGGGCTCGTCGCGGGCGACGACGCATCGGCTTCGTCGAACAGGCGCGCCAGCAGCGAAGCCAGCGGGTCGAGCATCAGGGTGGTCATGCGATATCTCCGGTAGCAGTTGAGTGCGTCAGTGCACCCGACTAGAATATGACGAACTATTCAGGTTTTACTATTCGCATTGGCAAATCGCTCATGACCGACCGCCGAAACGCCCCGATCGCCACGCGCAAGCAGCCTCGGCAGGCGCGCTCGACCCGCCTCGTCGAGGACGTCCTGCAGGCGGCTATTCAGGTTTTGGCGAGTGAAGGCGCGCAGCGCTTCACGATGGCGCGCGTGGCCGAGCGGGCCGGCGTGAGCGTCGGCTCGCTGTACCAGTACTTCCCGAACAAGGCGTCCGTACTGTTCCGGCTCCAGCACGACGAGTGGCGGCAGACGCACGACATGCTGTGCGGGATACTGCAAGACACGCGGAAGACGCCGCCCGAGCGGCTGCGCACCGCCGTCCACGCGTTCATCCGTTCGGAATGCGACGAGGCGCCGATGCGGATCGCCCTCGACGATGCCGCCCCGCTCTATCGCGACGCCCCCGAGGCGCAGGACGTGAAGGCCGAGGGCAACCGGGCGTTCAGCGCGTTCATGCGCGAAGCGCTGCCCGACGTGTCCGACGCCACGCATGCGCTCGCGTGCGAGCTGATCCTGACGACGCTCACCACGGGCGGCAAGGCGTTCTCCGAAACGGCGCGCACGCCGGCGGAAATCGACGCCTATTCGGCCGCGATGGCCGACATGTTCTGCGCGTATCTCGCGCATCTCGCGCACGATTGAGGCCCGCGCCGACACGGAAACCGCGCACGCGCGCCAGTCGTATCGTCCGGATGCAGGTTCTGCGCGGCGGCGAATCCCGTCACCCGCCCCGGTTCGCGCCGGCTTCCGGCCTCATTCTGAAAGCAATTCGTAAAATCCAGTGCCTCGCCCGCTTGCGCGCTGCCCGCCGACCCTGCATTCAAATAGTCGCCTTAACGGATTCGAACTAGGCGTATACACGCGGGCCGGCGCGACGGAGCCCCGTCGCACGCCGATATAAGCGCTGCGACATGCGCTGCATGCTCTTCCCCCGATGGGACGTGATGGGCGGCTCGCCTAACCTTCGCTACGGCAAAGCACACGTGACGGGGTCGACACCGCAACGCGTCGCACGACGCGACACCCTCGCGATCGTTTCGACTCGCCCGTAACGACACACACCACGCGTCATGCGTCCCCACGACGTTGCCGATCAATCCAACCAGATACGAGACACCCTGACGACGGTTCGCGACGAGCCGTTTCAGCATGCTGATAAAGGAGCAAGCTCATGAGTGATACCCCGGTGCAGCCGACAGTCGGCGTCGGCGCGGAAGAACCCGGCCTGGGCGCCAACGGCGCCATCGACCGGTACTTCGGCATTTCGTCGCGCGGCAGCACGCAGCGCCGCGAGATCATTGCCGGCGTGACCACCTTCCTCGCGATGGTCTATTCCGTGTTCGTCGTGCCCGGCATGTTCGGCAAGGCCGGCTTCGACACGAGCGCGGTGTTCGTCGCGGTGTGCCTCACCACCGCGTTCGGCTCGCTGCTGATGGGCCTGTGGGCGAAGCTGCCGATCGCGATCGGCTGCGCGATCTCGCTGACCGCGTTCACCGCGTTCGGGCTCGTGCTCGGCAAGGGGCTGCCTCCGACGGTCGCGCTCGGCGCGGTGTTCCTGATGGGGCTCGTGTTCACCGGCATCTCGGTCACCGGCGTGCGTTCGTGGATCTTGCGCAACCTGCCCGCGGGCGTCGCGCACGGCACCGGGATCGGCATCGGCCTGTTCCTGCTGCTGATCGCGTCGAACGACGTGGGCCTCGTGATCAAGAACCCGGGCGCCGGCCTGCCGGTCTCGCTCGGCCAGATCACCGCGTTCCCGGTCATCATGTCGGTCGTCGGCCTCGCCGCGATCTTCGGCCTCGAAAAGCGTCGCGTGCCGGGCGGCATCCTGCTCGTCGTGATCGCGATCTCGGTGTTCGGCCTGATCTTCGATCCGGGCGTGAAGTACCGCGGCATCTTCGCGCTGCCGTCGCTCAGCGCACCGGGCCACGCGTCGCTGATCGGCGCGATGGACATCAAGGGCGCGCTGTCGATGGCCGTGCTGCCGAGCGTGCTCGCGCTGGTGATGACCGCCGTATTCGACGCGACCGGCACGATCCGCGCGGTTGCGGGCCAAGCCGGCCAGCTCGAGGGGAACGGCCGCATCATCAACGGCGGCCGTGCGCTGACCGCCGATTCGATCAGCTCGATCTTCTCCGGCTTCCTCGGCGGCGCGCCGGCGGCGGCCTACATCGAGTCGAGCGTCGGCGTGGCCGCCGGCGCGAAGACGGGCCTCGCGGCGGCCGTGGTCGGCCTGCTGTTTCTCGTCGTGATGTTCTTCTCGCCGCTCGCGGGCCTCGTGCCGTCGTACGCCACCGCACCGGCGCTGATGTACGTCGGCCTGCTGATGCTCGGCAGCGTGAGCAAGCTGCACATGGACGACATGGTCGACGCGATGTCGGGCCTCGTGTGCGCGGTGTTCATCGTGCTGACCGCGAACATCGTGACGGGCATCATGCTCGGCTTCTCGACGCTCGTGATCGGCCGCGTCGCCAGCGGCGAATTCCGCAAGCTCAACGTCGGCACCGTGCTCATCGCGGCCGTGCTCGTCACGTTCTATCTCGGCGGCTGGGCCATCTGAGCGCGAGACCTGCGCGACGTCGCCGGCAGAAGGACGGCGCGCATCGGGACGGTATCGTCTCCTCCACCATCCTCGTTGATGGTCTCCAGCCTGGGAACGCGAGTTTCCAGGCTTTTTTTGCGGGTGCGACGCGCTGCGCGCAAACGGCGCGACACCCGTTCGCGCCCGGTGCTACGATCGCGTTTTGCCTTCAGGAGTCGCGATGAACACACTCGGCATCGTCTCCGAATCGAGCACCCGGGCCTCGGCGCGCAAGCCGCCGTTCATTCCGTCGTTCGGCTTCCACGAAGTGCACGAATCGCAGCCGATCGGCGCGCCGCCCGCGCGCATCATCGACGTCGTCGCGTCGCTCGACATGCGCGCCGATCCCGTCATCGACACGCTGCTGACGGTGCGTGAATTCCCGGCGGCCATCGCCGGCGCGCTACGCCACGCGCCGGCCCGCCCCCAACGCGCGCGCTTCGGCTTCGACACCTTCACGCCGCTCCACCGTGACGACACGTCGCTGTCGCTCGGCCTCGTCGGCCGCTTCTGGCGCCCGACGCCCGACGTGCGCCCCCTCGCGGATGCCGACGCCTTCGTCCGGCACGACGACCCGCGTGATGCGAAGCTGGTGCTGCGGTTCGAGGTGGTCGGGCTCGCGTCGGGCGCGCACATCCTGCGCACCGAAACCTTCGTCCATTGCCCGAGCGCGCGCACGCGCGCGCTGTTCACACCGTACTGGCTCGCGATCCGGCTGGGGAGCGGCTGGATTCGGCGTCGTACGCTGGCGGCAGTGGAAATCGCTCTGGCGTGATTCGCGCCATCAGAACGGCTTGATCACGGCCAGCCCGACGACGAGCGCCATCACGACGATCACCACGCCGGCCGCGTGCCCGAGCCACGGCGCCGGCACGACGACGAGGTCGTCGCGCTCCATGCGCCGCAGCGTGCCGGCCAGGACCCCGTGCAGCACCGACAGCGCGACGACGAGCGCAAGCTTCACCGACAGCCACGCGGCGCCGAACCAGTGGCCGCTCAGCGCGAGCGCGATGCCGGCGATCCAGACGATCGCGAGCGCAGGCGCCGTCACCGCGCGATCCCAGCGCCGCACCGCGCGATGCACGGCGA
The DNA here is from genome assembly GCF_016586105.1 of Burkholderia sp. E168m15. NCBI lineage: Bacteria > Pseudomonadati > Pseudomonadota > Betaproteobacteria > Burkholderiales > Burkholderiaceae > Burkholderia > Burkholderia sp. E168m15. The sequence goes on along the minus strand of NZ_BCPO01000182.1, from coordinate 12,609 downwards.
GATTCGCAATACGCACCGCGACGGACGACAACAACAGCCCGCCGACGAACGTGACGACGGCGGCCAGATGCACGGCCTTCAGCATCAGGTAGATCATCGCGCGTGCCGCCTGCGCGCGATCCAGCCGGCGCTCGCCAGCCCCGCGAACGGCACGACGGCCGACAGCACCAGCCGCGCGACCTCGGCCTTGCTCCATAGCCCGCTCGACGCGGTGCCGACCACCGCCCACACGTACATCGCGAACGCGATGCCGTGAACCGGACCCATGATCGATACCGCCACCGGATAGCCGGCCAGATGCTTGAGCGGCACGGCCACGCACACCAGCACGACGAGCGTGGTCGCCTCCAGCAGCGACAGGTATTGCAGGTTCCGCAACGCGTTGCGATCGTCTTGTTTCATCGGCAGGCCTCCAGGTGGTCCGCCGCGATTGTCGCGTGTGGCGCCGAGTCGAGCCATTGGCTAGAATGACATCTTTCAACGGATTCTGGCCACAGCCTCGAACGCCATGCACACGGTCGCCGTTCTCGCCTTGCCCGATGTCGTGCCGTTCGATCTGGGCGTCGCCTGCGATACGTTCGCGCGCGTGCGGGCGCCGAATGTCGAGCAGGCGTACCGCGTGCGCGTGTGCAGCGAACAGCCGCGCGTCGGCGGCGAGCTGTTCGAGCTGCGCCCGCCGTTTCGCCTCGATGCGCTGGCCGACGCCGACACGATCATGGTCCCCGGCACGTCGGTGCCGCTCGCGCCCACGTCGCGCCGCGTGCTCGACGCGCTGCGCGCGGCGGCCGCGCGCGGATGCCGGATCGCATCGATCTGCAGCGGCGCGTTCGTGCTCGCGGAAGCCGGGCTGCTCGACGGCCTGCGCGCGACGACGCACTGGCTCGCGGCCGCCGAACTCGCGCGCCGCTACCCGAACGTCGACGTCGATCCGAACGTGCTGTTCGTCGACAACGGCCAGATCCTGACCTCGGCCGGCGCGGCGGCCGGCCTCGATCTGTGCCTGCACATGATCCAGGCCGACTATGGCGCGGCGGTCGCCGTCGACGCCGCCCGCAGCGCGGTGGCGCCGCGCGTGCGCGAAGGCGGGCAGGCGCAGTTCATCGCGCCCGAATGGCCGGCCGGCGGCGACGGGCTGCACGACCTGATGGACTGGCTGCACGCGAACCTGCGCCAGCCGCTGACGCTCGACGCGATCGCGCGCAAGGCGTCGACGAGCGTGCGCACGCTGACGCGGCGCTTCCAGGAGCAGACGGGCACGTCGCCCGGGCAATGGCTGCAGACCGCGCGTGTGCGGCATGCGCAGCAGTTGCTGGAGGTGACCGAGCTGTCGATCGAACACGTGGCGACGGAAGCCGGGTTCGGTTCGGTCACCGCGTTTCGCGAACGCTTCGCGCGTATCGTCGGCACGTCGCCGCAGCGCTATCGGCAGGCATTCCGCGCGCGCGCCGATGCGTGACCTTCAGCGGGCTCGGCCCCCGAACCCACCGCTCCCGCTCGCACCAACCGGACCCGACCGATGACCCGCATCCGCAATCCCCTGAACATCGCGCAGCTCCAGGCATTCGTCTCCGCCGCGCACCTGAAGAGCCTGCGCGCCGCCGCGCGGGAGCTCGGCGTCACGCAGCCGGCAATCACGCACACGATCCGCGAGCTCGAAACGGCGCTCAACGCGGAACTGCTCGTGCGCAGCGTGCGCGGCGTCGAGCTGACCGCCTGCGGCGCGGCGCTGCTGCCGCGCGCCGAGCAGTTGCTCGGCGACGTCCGCCGCACGGTCGAGGCCGTCGAGCAGGTGAAAGGCGAGATGTCGGGCCGCGTCGCGGTCGGCACGATGCCGTCGATCGCGCTGACCGCGTTGCCGCACGCGGTGACGGCGTTTCGCCAGTCAATGCCGAACGTCAGCCTGCATCTCGAGGAAATGACGGTGCCGGACGCGCTCGCGCAACTGCGCAACGGCACGCTCGACATCGCTGCGATGCACCATGTGCCCGCGCTCGACCGCGATTTCACGCAATTGCCGCTGCTGTCGACCGAATTCACGATCGTGATGCGCGACGGTCATCCGCTCGCGCAGGCGCGCCGGTTAGAGGAATTGCTCGACGCCGAGTGGATCGTCACCGTCGGCGCCGAGCAGTTCCCGCACAGCGTGATGGTCGGGATGTTCGAGGCGCACGGGCTGCCGCTGCCGAAACGTCTGCTGCGCTCGCCGATGTCGTTCGCGGTGACGCTCGGGCTCGTCGCGCGCTCGGACGTGATCGGCTGCTTCACGCGCCCGCTCGCCGCGATGGTCGCGCCGCTCGGCATTCGCACGGCCGAACTCGACGAAAGCATGCCGCGCTTCGACCTGTCGATCATCGCGCGGCGCGACCTGCTGCCCACGCCCGCCGTGTCGCACTTCGTCACGTGCCTGCAGCGCGCGGTCAACGAAACGCTCGGCTGAATCGTTCCTGTGTGTGAAACGGCGGCGCATCCGACGCGCCGCCGCCGGGCCCGGTATCGGGGCTTGTCCTAGGCGCCCTGCCGGTATTTTGTCTTGATAATCTTCCGCACGTCGCGCGCCCCCATCGGGCGGGCGAAACGGACTGTCCGACGCGAAGCCGCGACGGGCCGAAGGCTTACGGCGCGGCACAACCGCGCACCCATCGAACAAAACGAGGAGTCACCGAGTGAAAAAGATTCTTGCGGCTGTGACCGTGGCCCTGCTCGCCGTATCGGCCGGCAGTGCATACGCGAAGGACTGGTCGACCGTGCGGTTCGGCGTCGACGCAAGCTACCCGCCTTTCGAATCGAAAGGCGCCGACGGCAAGGTGGTCGGCTTCGACGTGGATCTCGGCAACGAGATCTGCCGCCGCATCAACGCGAAATGCGTGTGGATCGAAAACGACTTCGACGGGATGATCCCGGCGCTGAAGGCCCGCAAGTTCGACGGCGTGCTGTCGTCGATGTCGATGACGCCGGCCCGCGCCGAACAGATCGCGTTCTCGTCGAAGCTGTTCAACACGCCGACGCGCCTCGTCACGAAGAAGGGCGCGAACCTGCAGCCGACGGCCGAATCGCTGAAGGGCAAGTCGGTCGGCGTCGAGCAGGGCACGATCCAGGAAACCTACGCGAAGGCGCACTGGGCGTCGAAGGGCGTCAACATCGTGCCTTACCAGAACCAGGACCAGGTCTACGCCGACCTGATCTCCGGCCGTCTGGACGGCGCGCTGCAGGACGCGGTGCAAGCCGAGATCGGCTTCCTGAAGACGCCGCGCGGCGCGAATTTCGACTTCGCCGGCAAGGACCTCGACGATCCGAAGACGCTTGGCAACGGCGCCGGCATCGGCCTGCGCAAGGAAGACACCGACCTGAAGGCGAAGATCGACGGCGCGATCGCCGGCATGCGCAAGGACGGCACGTACGACAAGCTCGCGAAGAAGTACTTCGATTTCGACGTCTACGGCAAGTAATCCGGCCGACCGACGCACGATTCGGCATGATGGAAACGGGCTCCGCAAGGAGCCCGTTTTTTTGCGCGCGACGCGGACGACGTTATTTTTTCCGCGCCAACCTGATGATTCTCAACGGAAAACTGCGTGCTCTGGCGCCGGTTTGATGGCGGCGAGGAAGGCAACGTACAATCGATCCTCCAAGCACACGGATCACTCGCGGCTGCGCCGCACTCCCCCATCATGCAAACGCAGACCCATCCGCTGATTTCCCCCGCCGTCGGTACCGAACGCCAGATCACCAGCTTCCACTACGGCCCGCGCGGCGGCAAGAAGGTCTACATCCAGTCGTCGCTGCACGCGGACGAGCTGCCCGGCATGCTGGTCGCCACGCTGCTGCGCCGCAAGATCGCCGCGCTCGAGACGGCCGGCAAGCTGCAAGGCGAAGTCGTCATCGTCCCCGTGCCCAACCCGATCGGCCTGTCGCAACACGTGTTCGGCGATCACCTCGGCCGCTTCGAGCTCGGCTCGATGCAGAACTTCAACCGCAATTTCTACGATCTCGCGGCGCTCGTGCTGCCGCGCGTCGAACACCACCTCACGAACGACGCGCAGCGCAATCTGGCCGCCGTACGCACCGCGATGCGCGAAGCGCTCGACGAACAGAAGCCGCGCACCGAACTCGACTCGCAACGCCTCGCGCTGCAGAAGCTGTCGTTCGACGCCGATATCGTGCTCGACCTGCACTGCGACAGCGATGCGGTGATGCACCTCTACACGAATCCCGATCTGTGGGCGGACGTCGAGCCGCTGGCGCGCTATCTCGATGCCAAGGCGTCGCTGCTCGCGCTGAATTCGGTCGGCAACCCGTTCGACGAAATCCACAGCTTCTGCTGGTCGGATCTGCGCAACCGCTTCGGCGACCGCTTCCCGATCCCGAACGGCGCGATTTCCGTCACGGTGGAACTGCGCAGCGAACGCGACGTGTCGTACGAGTTCGCCGAAAAGGATGCGCAGGCGATCGTCGAATACCTGACCGAGCGCGGCATCGTCGAAGGCACGCCGGCGCCGCTGCCGCCGCTCGCGCATCCGGCCACGCCGCTCGCGGGCACCGATCCGCTCGTCGCGCCGGTGTCGGGCGTGATCGTGTTCCGCACGCCGGTCGGCGCGATGATCGAGGCCGGCCAGGCCGTGGCCGACATCGTCGATCCGCTGACCGATCGCGTCGTCACGCTGAAGAGCAGCGTGTCGGGCGTGCTGTATGCGCGTCAGGTCGTGCGCTTCGCGACGGCCGGCATGGAAGTCGCGCGCATCGCCGGCGCGACCGCGATCCGCACTGGGTCGCTGCTGTCGGCCTGAACCGGCTGGGCGCGGCCCGCACGCCGGGCCGCGGCGCGCATCGCACGTCATCGGCTGCATCAAACGAAATCGCCCGCTTACGCGGGCGATTTGCTTTCCGGAGCGCGCGTCGGCGGCCGATACCGCGCCGCCGGCCGCTGCTACGTGCGAAGGAAGTTCAGAACGCCGGCACGATCGCGCCGCCGAACTTCTGGTCGATGAACTTGCGCACGTCGTCCGATTCATAGGCCGCGACGAGCTTCTTCACCCACGGCTTGTCCTTGTCCTGCGCGCGCACCGCGATCAGGTTCGCGTACGGGCCGCGCAGATCCTCGATCGCGATCGCATCCTTCACCGGCGTGAGTCCGGCCTTCACCGCGTAATCGGTGTTGATCGACGCGGCGTCGACATCGGGCAGCGCGCGCGGCAACTGCGCGGAATCGAGCTCGACGATCTTGATCTTCTTCGGGTTCTCGGCGATGTCGAGCGGCGTCGCGTTCACGCCGTTCGCGCCGACGCCCGGCTTCAGCTTGATCACGCCGTATTTCTGCAGCAGCAGCAGCGCGCGGTTGCCGTTCGACGGATCGTTCTGGATCCCGACTTTCGCGCCGACCGGCAGATCCTTCAGCGACTTGATCTTCTTCGAATAGAAGCCCATCGGCGCGGTGTAGGTCAGCCCGACGTTGACGATCTTGTAGCCGCGCTGCTTGATCTGGCTGTCGAGGAACGGCTGGTGCTGGAAGCCGTTCGCATCGAGGTCGCCCGCATCGAGCGCCGCGTTCGGCTGCACGTAGTCGTTGAATTCGATGACCTTGATCGCGAGGCCTTCGCGCGCGGCGACCTTCGTCACTTCGGTCCAGATTTGCGCGTCGGGGCCGCTCATCGTGCCGATCTTCAGCGTTTGGGAGTCGGCGTGCGCGCCGGGCGCGGCGAATGCCAGCGCGGCGGCGAGTGCGCCGAGGCCGGTCAGGATCGAACGTCGCATGTGGTGTCCTCTTGTCCCGTGTCAATTGTTGGAGGACGGATCGTGGCACGAGGCTCCGGACGCTGCCAACCAAGCTTATTTCATGTGCATATTCCGGATCGGAATCGAATGACAGGCGAATTCGGTATAACCACCAATGGCACAACCGGGCAGAATTTAGGGCCTGCTTGCATAGGGAACGTGCATGCGAATGCCTGAAATCGCTCGCAGGGCCAGGAGTGAGGAGCGCCGTTTGGCCGCGCCAAACAAGCGACGAACGACGCCGCCATGCGGGCGATTTCAGGCATTCCCGTGGATTGAATTTTTAGTTTGGGGTTGCCACGAGAACGGCCGCTCGCCGCGTTGCGCTCCTTGCGAATACGCGAGTATTCGCGGCGTCGCGCGCCTCGCGAGCGGCCGTTCTCGTGGCAACGCATGCACGTTCCCTATGCAAGCAGGCCCTAATGTCGCATCGGCACCACACATTCTTCATATGACAGTCGCTGTCATATTCATTACGTGGCCCGCCGATAAAGTTGCGCCGGTCCGTGAAAGCGCCCATAGAGAGCGCCGGAACCGCAACTGGACACGCCATTTATTCGCTCGGAGAATCCTTTGAACAAGAAACTGTTGACCATCGCCGCCCTGGCAGCAACGGCCGGCACGGCGCACGCACAAAGCAGCGTGACCCTGTACGGCGTCATCGATGCCGGTATCAGCTACGTGAACCACAGCAAGACCGCCAACGGCGGCACGGGCAAGCTGTTCAAGTACGACGACGGCGTGGCCCAGGGCAGCCGTTGGGGCCTGCGCGGCACCGAAGACCTCGGCGGCGGCCTGAAGGCGATCTTCGTGCTCGAAAACGGCTTCAACAGCGGCAACGGCACGATCGGCCAGGGTGGCGCGATCTTCGGTCGCCAGGCCTACGTCGGCCTGAGCCAGTCGCAATACGGCACGGTCACGTTCGGCCGCCAGTACTCGTTCTCGACCGACATCCTCGGTTCGAACTACTCGACGGGCGGCAACACGGTCGCGGGTAACTACGCGTACCACGTGAACGACATCGACCAGCTCACGTCGAGCCGCATCAACAACGCCGTGAAGTTCCAGAGCGCGAACTACTCGGGCTTCACGTTCGGCGCGTTGTACGGCTTCTCGAACTCGACCGACTTCGCAGGCGCACCGGCCACGACGACGGGCACGACGACGACCGCGGGCTCGTCGCGCGCATACAGCTTCGGCCTGAACTACGCGAACGGCCCGGTCTCGGTCGGCGCGGCGTACACGGACATCCGTTACCCGAGCCAGTCGACGCCCGGCTTCTCGACGACGATCGCGAACCTGAGCACCGGCAACGTCCGCGACCTGCGCACGTACGGCGTGGGTGGCCGCTACGTCTGGGGCCCGGCAACGGCATGGCTGCTGTGGACGCGTACGCAGTTCTCGACCGTGTCGGGCGCGGGCGGCACGTTCTACAACGCGTATGAAGCAGGCGCGAAGTACGCCTTCACGCCGGCACTGTCGGGCGGCCTCGGCTACACGTACACGAACGCGACGCAGAACGGCAACTCGTGGCACTGGAACCAGGTCAACGGTATCGCCGACTACGCACTCAGCAAGCGTACGGACGTGTACGGTCTGGTCGTGTACCAGCAGGCTTCGGGCAAGGGCGTGCAAGCGCAGATCGGTTCGAGCACGAGCTACTTCAATACGTCGGGTACGGGTTCGAAGAACCAGATCGCCGCACGTATCGGTATCCGCCACAAGTTCTAAAGCATCCGCTTAACTGTCCGCGTCACGCGCGGATCACGACGGCAAGAAGCGCCCCGCTCCACGCGGGGCGCTTTTTTATAGGCTTTTAAGTTTCGCTTAATTCTGGGCTGAGAGGATGCTCTCACCCCCCCTGTTGGCCGCCTGAGCATCGGCGGCTTTTTTTTTAAACGCCGACGGCGCCGCCATCGATTGCCCACAAGACAGGATCGGAGGCCATGATGATCGAAGATACCGTTTTCAGCCATCTGCACGCGATTCTGACGTGCCAACACTCGCTGCCGGTCCAGAGCTGCCGCGTCTCGGTTGAAATGCAGCGCCCCTGGGGCCGCCCGTATCGCCTCGTCGAATGGACGATGCATCTCGACGCCCCCGCGCGGCGCCAGATCGTGCCGGCCGAATCGACCGACGAAGAGATCGCCGAGGTCGTCGCGTCGCACGTGCCCGGCCGGCTCTACGGCGACGGCCGACTGCAGTTCTGAACGCATTTTCGCTCCCCCGCTTCCCGTCTGTCGGCCACGCCGCACGCATCGTGCGGCAGTCGGTCTCGTTTGACGCGGCAACGAAACCTGCTACGCTGCGCGTTTTCGTCCACGCAACACACGATGGAAAACGCATTCAACGAACGTGGCGTCATGGTCACGCGCAACGGCCTGTCGGCCGCCGGGCAGGTATTCTCGCTGCGTGACATCCGCCACGTCGACGTCGTCAAGATTCCGAAGAACCGTCTCGTGCCGTCGCTGATCTCGCTGATCGGCGCGGCCATCGCCGTCGCCGGCGGCATCGGCGCATCGAGCGCCGCGCTGGTGGTCGGCGTGATGCTCGTCGTCGTCGGCTATCTCGCGTGGGCCACGCAGGACATCACGTACCGGCTGATGGTCGAGATGCCCGACGGCAAGCGCGAAGCGCTGTCGAGCGTCGACGCCGAATTCGTCGAACGCGTCGCGCAAATCGTGCGCGATGCGCAGTCCGCCACCGCGGCCGGCTGATTTTCCTTCGCATGCGGCCCGCGCCGGTTCGCGCGGGCCGCACATACTCGCGGCGAATATCGGCTCGCGCGGCGTGCGCGTCGCATCGCATACCGCCCGCCGCCCCGCACGCACCTCGCCTCCACGGCGGACGCCGACCGCCTAGTATGGAAGGAGCGGCTCCCCGCCGCATCGTCCGAGGAGGCCAGCATGAACGCTCAATCGCTGTCCGGCATGCTTCGCGCGCAGGAACTGCTGATCGTGTCGATGATCCGTGCGCTTCCCCCCGACACGCGCCGTGCGCTCGTCGAGCTCTACACCGAACAGATCGCGTTCGCCGAACAGGCCGGGATCGAGAGCCATGGCGATCGCGCCACGCACGACGCGTTCATCGCGCATGCGCGCAACCTGCTGATCCGCATCGAAGCGCTGGCCTGAGTTTCTCGAAGACCTTCCCCACGGCTCGCCCGAGCCGCGCCGGCGAGTGCTCACTCGCACGAGCCGTTTTGCGTCCTTGAATTGATAATGATTCTCATTTACACTGGTAAAGTTGTCAGTTGCCTTTCAAATCGCCGTTTGCCGCTTGCCGCGCGCAAACGGGCCAGCCAGGTGAACGCGTCACCCAGCCAGCCTTCGGGCTTGTTATCGTCAATGGGAGACCACCTGTGCATTGCTATACGCTGGCGCGGCGGCCGATCTGTGCCGCGCTGTTCGGCGCGTTCGGCCTGTCCGCCGCCCCGGCTCACGCCGATTCGTCGCCGCAAGGCGCCCCCCCGCCTTCCGCCGTCCTGACCGCCGCATCCGCGCGCGGCGAGGCGGCGCTGCTCGATCCCGTCACCGTCACGGCCACCCGCACCGCCACCGCGGCGAGCCGCACGGCGGCGTCCGTGTCGGTGATCACCGACGAGGATCTCGAAGAGCAACAGGCCACCAATATCAAGGACGCGCTGCGCTACGAGCCGGGCATCACGGTGCGCCGCACCGCGTACCGGCCCGGCAGCGCCGCGCTCGGCGGCGGCCGCGACGGCGATTCGAGCATCAACATCCGCGGCCTCGAAGGCAATCGCGTGCTGCTGATGGAAGACGGCATCCGCCTGCCGAACGCGTTCTCGTTCGGTCCGCTCGAAGCGGGCCGCGGCGACTACGCCGATCTCGACACGCTCAAGCGCATCGAGATCCTGCGCGGGCCGGCGTCGGCGCTGTACGGCAGCGACGGCCTGACCGGCGCGGTGAACTTCATCACGAAGGACCCGCGCGACCTGCTGTCGATCTACCACAAGCCTTACTACTTCTCGTTCCGGCCGAGCTACGACTCGACCGACCGCAGCATCGGCGCGACCGTATCGGCCGCGGGCGGCAACGATCGCATCCAGGGGATGATCATCGCCGACGGCCGGCGCGGCCACGAGGTCGACACGCGCGGCGACAACAATTCGGCGAGCACGCTGCGCACGACGTCGAATCCGCAGGACGTGTATTCGGAATCGCTGCTCGGCAAGCTCGTGCTGACGCCCACCACACGCGACACGATCAAGTTCACCGCCGAAACGGTGCAGCGGCGCGTGAGCACCGACGTGCTGTCGGCGATCAATGCGCCGGCCACGCTCGGCCTCACGACCCACGACCGGCTCGAGCGCAACCGCTTCAGCGTCGACTACGACTTTCGCGACGACGCGTTCCGCTGGTTCCAGACCGCGCACGTGCAGTTCTACTACCAGGACGCGAAGCAGGACCAGTACGCGTTCGAGACGCGCGGCAGGCTACCCTCGCGTTCGCGCGACAACCAGTACAAGGAACGCACGTTCGGCGGCGCCGCGTTCGCCGAAAGCGGCTTTTCGACCGGCCCGCTCGCGCACAAGCTGTTGTACGGCGTCGACGGCAGCCTGTCGCGCGTGACGAACCTGCGCGACGGCACGGTGCCGGGCGTCGGCGAAGCGTTCCCGAACAAGGCGTTTCCCGACACCGACTACACGCTGTTCGGCGCGTTCGTGCAGGACCAGATCGGCTACGGCCGCCTGCTCGTCACGCCGGGCCTGCGCTTCGACACGTACCGGCTGAGCCCGACCGAAAACGATCCGCTGTTCACCGGCAAGGCCGTGTCGACGAGCGCCAACGAGCTGTCGCCGCGCGTCGCCGTGCTCTACGAAATCACTCCAGCGGTCATTCCGTACGTGCAGTACGCGCACGGCTTCCGCGCGCCGACGCCCGACCAGGTGAACAGCAGCTTCTCGAACCCGGTGTACGGCTACACGTCGATCGGCAATCCGAACCTGAAGCCCGAAACCAGCGACACGTTCGAAGCCGGCCTGCGCGGCAAGGCCGGCACCGGCTACGGCGTCGTGCGCTACAGCGCGGCCGCCTTCACCGGCCGCTACCGCAACTTCATCTCGCGTACGACGCTCGCCGGCAGCGGCCGGCCGGTCGACCCGTTCGTGTTCCAGTACGTGAACTTCGCCGACGCGCGCATCCACGGCCTCGAAGGCCGCGCCGAATGGGTGATGCCGAACGGCATCACGCTGAAGACGGCGATGGCGTTCACGAAGGGCTCGACGCAGAACGACGGCGCGGCGAGCCAGCCGCTCAATACCGTGAACCCGTTCTCGGCCGTGTTCGGCGTGCGGTACGAGCCGACCGAACGCTGGTTCGTGCAGACCGACCTGCTGTTCCAGGCCGCCAAACGCGACAAGGACGTCGACAAGTCCGACTGTTCGAACAAGGCGTGCTTCACGCCGCCGTCGTCGTTCGTCGTCGACCTGCGCGGCGGCTATCGCTTCAACAAGCACGTGAGCGCGACGATCGGCATTCGCAACCTGTTCGACCGCAAGTACTGGAACTGGTCGGACGTGCGCGGCATCGCGGCCGATTCGCAGGTGCTCGACGCATATTCGTCGCCCGGCCGCACGGTCGCCGTCAGCATGAAAGTGGATTTCTGATGCGCGTTGCCCGCGCGCCCACCCCAACCGTTACTCGAAGGAGTCCGACATGATGCAATCCGCCCTTCCCGGTCAATCCGCCACGCCGGCCCGCGCGGCCGCCGCGCTGCGCGACGCGTTCATCAAGCTCAAGACCGAGCGCCAGTTGCGCAACCGCGACGTCGCGCAGGCGCTCGGCGTCAGCGAAGGCGAGGCGCTCGCCGCGTTCGTCGGCGAGCACGTCGTGCGGCTCGACGCGCGCTTTCCGGCGATGTTCGAGGAAATGCCGCGCCTCGGCCGCGTGATGGCGCTGACGCGCAACGACACGGCCGTCCACGAAAAGGATGGCGAGTACGCGCAGATGAGCCACGACGGCCCGATCGGCCTCGCGCTCGGCGACATCGACCTGCGCATCTTCTATCGTCACTGGGTGTCGGCGTTCGCGGTGCGCGACGAGACCGCGCACGGCCCGCTGAAGAGCCTGCAGTTCTTCGATGCGCAGGGTCACGCGATCCACAAGGTCTACCTGCGCGCGCACAGCGATCATGCCGCGTACGACGCGTTCGTCGAACGCTGGCGCGCGCCGTCGCAGGAGCCGGGCCTCGAGGTCGTGCCCGCCGCCCCGAAAACGCCGGAGCGCGCCGACACCGAAATCGACGTCGCGGGCTTTCGCGCCGCATGGGACGCGATGACCGACACGCACCAGTTCTTCGGCATCACGCAGCGCTTCGGCGTGAGCCGCATGCAGGCGCTGCGCCTCGCCGATCCGCACTACGCGTATCCGGTCGAAACCGCGCATGCGTTGCGCCACGTGCTCGAACAGGCGGCGAAGAGCGGCCAGCCGATCATGGTGTTCGTCGGCAACGCGGGGATGATCCAGATCCATACGGGCCCCGTCGCGAACGTGCGCGAGGTCGGCGCATGGATCAACGTGCTCGATCCGGGCTTCAACCTGCATGTGCGCGAAGACCTGATCGCCGCCGCCTGGGTCGTGAAGAAGCCGACGAGCGACGGCATCGTCACGTCGCTCGAACTGTTCGACCGGCAGGGCGACCATGTCGCGCTGCTGTTCGGCGAGCGCAAGCCCGGCAAGGTCGAGCGCGACGACTGGCGCGCGCTCGTCGCGACGCTGCCGACGGCTGCACGCGGGGCCGCGCGATGAGCGCTCGCCCATTCGATCCGCGCCGCCGGTCGCTGCTGGGCGGCGCGGCAGCCAGCGCGCTCGCGGGCGC
>NZ_BCPO01000181.1:0-4331 GCF_016586105.1 Burkholderia sp. E168m15 | reverse complement strand
GTTACCGGCTCGTCGGCGCCGACACGACCTGCACGTATCCCGACGCCGCGAAGCGCCTGCCGAAGGTCGGCTACCAGCGCGCGCTGTCGGCCGAAGGGCTGCTGTCGCTGCGGCCCGATCTCGTGCTCGCATCGGCGGAAGCCGGCCCGCCAACGGCGATCGCGCAGGTGAAGGGCGCCGGCGTCACGGTGACGACGTTCGACGAGCGTCACGACGTCGAATCGGTGCGCGCGAAGATCACCGGCGTCGCACAGGCGCTCGACGTGCGCGACGCCGGCACCGTGCTGCTGCAGCGTTTCGATCGCGACTGGCAGGCCGCGCGCGACGCGGTCGCCGCGCGCGTGCCCGGCGGCGCGCAGCCGCCGCGCGTGCTGTTCGTGCTGAACCATACCGGCACCCAGGCGCTCGTCGCCGGCCAGCGCACGGCCGCCGACGCGATGATCCGCTACGCGGGCGCGCGCAACGCGATGCAGGGCTTCGATCACTACAAGCCGCTGACGACCGAGGCGCTCGCGGCGGCCGCGCCCGACGTCGTGCTGATCTCCGACGAAGGGCTGGCGGCCGTCGGCGGTCACGCCGCGCTGCTCGCGACGCCCGGCTTCGGCGCGACGCCGGCCGGCCGCGCGCGGCGCGTCGTGTCGCTCGACGCGCTGTTCCTGCTCGGCTTCGGCCCGCGCCTGCCGCTCGCCGTCACGACCCTGCATCGACGCCTGTCGGATGCGCTCGCCTGACTCCGGATCGACTCGATGCCCGCTCACGCTCCACCCTTCAACGCGCCGTCGCCGGCCTCACGCTCCGGCGCCGCGCGCCTCGGCACGTCGCGCCGCTTCGCGCCGTTCGTCCTGGCCGCGCTCACCGTTCTGGTGGGCGCGATGTCCGTCGTCGCGCTGTGCGTCGGCGCATACCGCATTCCGCTGGCGGAAGCCTGGGCCGCGCTAAGCGGCGACGCGGCCGCGCAGCAGGCGCGCGCGGTGCTGCTCGACATCCGCGCGCCGCGCGTCGTGCTCGCGCTGCTGGTCGGCGGCGGCTTTGGCGCGACCGGCGCCGCGATGCAGGCGCTGTTCCGCAACCCGCTCGCCGATCCGGGGCTCGTCGGCGTGTCGAGCGGCGCCGCGCTCGGCGCGACCACGCTGATCGTGCTCGGCCCCGCGCTCTTCGCCGCCCATGCGAGCGAGGCCGCGTTGCCGGTCGCCGCGTTCGCCGGCGGCCTCGCGGTCGCGGCGCTCGTCTACCGGCTCGCCGCGTCGCGCGGCCGGCTCGCGCTGCCGCTGCTGCTGCTCGCCGGCATCGCGATCAATGCGCTGGTCGGCGCGGCGATCGGGCTGCTCACGTTCGTCGCCGACGACGCGCAGTTGCGCTCGCTGACCTTCTGGAGCCTGGGCAGCCTCGGCGGCGCGCAATGGTCGACGCTGGCGGCCGTCGCGCCGTGCGTGGCGCTCGGCTGCGTGCTGCTCGCGCGCGAACGCGATGCACTGAACGCGCTGCAGCTCGGCGAAACCGAAGCGCTGCATCTCGGCGTGCCCGTGCAGCAACTGAAACGGCGCGTGCTCGTCGCGGTCGCGCTCGCGGTCGGCGCGCTCGTGTCGTGCGCGGGCATCATCGGCTTCATCGGGCTCGTCGCGCCGCATTGCGTGCGCCTCGCGTGCGGCCCCGACCAGCGCATCGTGCTGCCCGGCGCCGCATTGCTCGGCGCGTTGCTGACGCTCGCGGCCGATCTTGCCGCGCGAACCGTGGCCGCGCCCGCCGACATTCCGCTCGGCGTGCTGACCGCGCTGCTCGGCGCGCCGTTCTTCCTCGCGCTGCTGTGGAAGAACCGCGGCGCGCTCGGCGGATGATCCCTTCTTCACGACGACCATGTTGACTGCCCACCACCTCGACGTCGCCCGCCGGCACGACACGATCCTGCGCGACCTGTCGCTGTCGATCGAGCCCGGCCGCGTGACCGCGCTGCTCGGCCGCAACGGCGCGGGCAAGAGCACGCTGCTGAAAACCTTCGCCGGCGAACTGACCGGCAGCGTCGCGCCGCACGGCGTGCGCGTGACGGGCGACGTCACGCTGAATGGCGAACCGCTCGCGCGCATCGACGCACCGCGGCTGGCGTGCCTGCGCGCGGTGCTGCCGCAGGCCGCGCAGCCGGCGTTCCCGTTCAGCGTCGACGAAATCGTGCTGCTCGGCCGCTACCCGCATGCGCGGCGCAGCGGCGCCCGCCACGTCATTGCGCATCGCGATCGCGACATCGCGTGGCGTGCGCTCGAACGGGCGGGCGCCGATGCGCTCGTCGGTCGCGACGTCACGACGCTGTCGGGCGGTGAGCTCGCGCGCGTGCAGTTCGCCCGCGTCCTCGCGCAGCTGTGGCCGGACCATGACGCGACGGAATCCGGCCCGCGCTACCTGCTGCTCGACGAGCCGACCGCCGCGCTCGATCTTGCGCACCAGCACCGGCTGCTCGATACCGTGCGCGCCGTCGCGCGCGAATGGCAGCTCGGCGTGCTCGCGATCGTCCATGATCCGAACCTCGCCGCGCGGCATGCGGATACGATCGCGATGCTCGCCGACGGCACGATCGTCGCGCATGGCGCGCCGCGCGACGTGATGACGCCGGCCCATATCGCGCAGTGCTATGGCTTCGCGGTGAAGATGGTGGAAACCGGCGACGGGACGCCGCCGGTGATGGTGCCCGCGTAGCGCGGGTGTGTATCGCATGATCATTGCGTCGATCGATGCCGTGCGCTACCTTGGACGGCGGCGTTCTCTCCAGGTCTGTCGTATCGCCCCTTCGAGGAAATCCCCGTGCCGCTTCCGATGACCCGCATCATCCTGTACGTCCGCGACGTCGCGCTGCTGAAGGCGTTCTACCAACGGCATTTCGCGCTGCCCGTCGTTGAGGAAATCGACGGCGAATGGGCCGTGCTCGACGCGGGTGCGATCGAGCTCGCGCTGCATCGGGCCGGCCCGGCCTTCCGTCATGCAGCCGCATCCTCAAGCACGAACGCGAGCGCGGCCACCAGCAACGTGAAACTCGTATTCACGATCGACGCCGATATCGACACGTATCGCGACCGACTCGCCCGCGACGGCGTGACCGTGCGCGATCTGAAGCGCTACGACGGCTTTCCGTACCGGATGGTCGACGGCATCGATCCGGAAGGGAACGTCTTTCAGGTGATGCAGCCGGACTGAATGCCGGCGCGGCAAGCCCAGGCGCGAGCGCTCAATGCTCGACGTCCGCCGCGCCGAAGCTCCGCATCTTCCAGCCGAGTCGCACGGCGAGCATCCGCATCGAGAAGCCGGCCGCCAGCGCGACGAGCGTCGCGAACCCCGCGTCGATGCCGAGATACTGCATCCCGACATACAGCGCGCCGGTGACGAACGCGACGCTCGCATACAACTCCTCGCGCAGGATCAGCGGCATCTCGTTGCAGAGTAAATCGCGCAGCATCCCGCCGCACACGCCCGTGATCGCGCCGGCCAGCACGACGATGATCGGCGCCGTACCGGTCGACGCGCCGATGTCGCAGCCGATGATCGTGAACGCCGCGAGGCCGATCGCATCGACGGTGACGAACAGCGTCTTCATCCGCGCGACGTGTCGTGCCGCCCACGACGCGACGGTCGCCGCGACCAGCGTGATCACCAGGTATTCGGGATGCGCGATCCAGCCGAGCGGATAGTGGCCGAGCAGCACGTCGCGCACTGTTCCGCCGCCGAGCGCCGTCACCGCGCCGACGAGCGCGAGCCCGAAGCGGTCCATTCCGCGGCGCATGCCCATCAGCGCGCCCGACATCGCTTCCGCGACGATCGCAATCAGATAGAGCGTATGCATGGCGCGCGTCAGTCGTCGGTCCGGAACAGGTCGAGCACGCGTTCGCGCTCGGCCGCGTCGACGGCGGCGGGCATCGGTTCATCGCGCTTGCCGTTATCGCCAGGCGCATCCGGCGCATCGCTGGCTGCCGCGCCGCCGCACGCGAAGCGGCTGCGGATATACGCCGGCACGTCGGCCGTGCAGGTGCCGCGCGTGTATTCGGCGTAGACGAAATCGCCGTCCACCAGCGCGACGTCCTGCGGCGGCGTCGCCGCGACCGGCGTGCGCCCGTCGACGGCCGTCTTCATGTAGTCGAGCCAGACCGG
The DNA here is from genome assembly GCF_016586105.1 of Burkholderia sp. E168m15. Taxonomy (NCBI): domain Bacteria; kingdom Pseudomonadati; phylum Pseudomonadota; class Betaproteobacteria; order Burkholderiales; family Burkholderiaceae; genus Burkholderia; species Burkholderia sp. E168m15. The sequence goes on along the minus strand of NZ_BCPO01000181.1, from coordinate 203 downwards.
TAGCGCGAGCGTCGCGCCGGTCGCGCGCCCCATCGGGCGCGGCGTGTCGTAGCCGAGCCACGCAACCGCGACGATGCCCGACGAATAGCCGGCGAACCATACGTCCTTCGATCCGTTCGACGTGCCCGTCTTGCCGGCCGCGTCGTCACGCCTGAGCGCGAGCGCGCCGCGTGCAGTACCGGCCCGTACGACGTCGCGCAGCA